>QNBI01000467.1 GCA_003641675.1 Spirochaetota bacterium
ACCGGAATTAAAAAAGTTAGGATTCCTTAGGTTTGTATCCCGAATAAATTTGGATATATTATGCTGTCCGGTAATTCTCGCAATTTTTACTTCAGAGGAACCTTCTGAAAGCGGCATAGTAGATACTGCAGAAGGGCCCAGTCCGAGGTATGGCTCCATATTCCAATAGCGTATGTTGTGAATACATTCTTTTCCCGGTTTAGAGAAATTGGAAACCTCATATTGATAGTATCCCTTCTCTTTAAGCAGCTTTATGCTTTTAAGCCATTCTTCTGTTTCTCTATCAATATTCATGGCTTTGTACTTATGTTCCTTTATCAACCTGTACAGTTCTGTATTTTTTTCAACAGTGAGAGTATAGAGAGAAATATGTCCCGGGTTTGTACCGATTAATTTATTTAAATCGTAAAGCAAAATTTTTTCTCTATCATAATCATTGTCTGTTTCTTGGGATCTATATGGAATTCCCGAGAGAATATCATAATTGACATCGCCTTTCCAATGTTTTTGAAGAAGTGCAATTGCCCTGTAAATATCTTTGGAATTTCCTGGTCTACCAAGAATATTCAAATATTCATCATGGAGGCTCTGAACTCCCAGGCTTAAACGTGTAATACCGTGATCATTACACACTTTAATAAAATCTTCGGATAAAGATTCAGGGTTAGCTTCCACTGTCCATTCTCTTATATTCCATGGGTGATTGTTATTAAGGTAGTTTTTCTTAAGCTCGTAAAAAAGCAGCTCAAGTATTTTATAGTTAACTATGCTCGGAGTTCCTCCTCCTATATAAATAGTTGATAATTCTACGTCCGGAAGTTTAGAGATGTAATACCTGTACTGTTTAATAATTGCTTTGACAGTAGCCCGGGATAACTCATCGGAATGCTTTACAGAAAAAAAATCACAGTAGTAACATTTGCTTCTACAGAAGGGAATATGAATGTAGAGGGATATATTGTATTTCCTGTTTAAAAAAAAGGAGTTATATTTTTCCAAATTTACTTAAAGGCTCATACCGGTAGATAACTTTACCCATAATCCGTGAAAATTTTACAATTCCCCATGACCTTGAATCGCTGGATTCCGGTCTGTTGTCACCAAGGAGTATATACTCGTTTTTCCCAAGTGAAACAGGGTCCATATTGCCCGAAAAAGGGAGTCCCTCTTTCCATCCGGAAGGGTTAAAGTCTGTTATAACATGATATTTACCATGAATTAATGAACTTTCACGGATATATACTGATTTACCAGATTCTTTGATGTATGCTAGAAAATCTTTTATTTTAACCGTATCTCCGGGTACTCCTATAACTCTTTTTACCATATAAGGGTATATCCTATGACCTGCTGCGTCTTTTAAAAGGCTTCTGCTGTTTAAAGTAAAAAAATTAACTATCGGTTCCAATATGTTTAAGGGAAATTTATAATTCTTTATATAGGGCGGTTTAAAAATAACAATATCACCCCGTTGAGGCCGATTTTGAACTTTAATTCTTACTTTAGTAAATGGAATAAACGGACCGTAATTTAAAGATGAAACCAAAACTCTGTCGCCGTTTTCCAGCGTCGGTTTCATGGAAACAGACCCTATACTAAAGGAGGTAACAAAAAAAGACGTTATTATAATGTAAATAAGAAATGAAACTATAGAAAGCTTAAGCAGGTAGAGTAGTATTTGAGGAATACGTCTTAAACCTGTTCTGGTGCTGTATTTTTCATAGACCCGATACAAATCTCATATCCCTATAATTACTTAATTTCGCCAAAGCGGGGCATAGGCCAAAAACGCAATGCAGCTTTTCCAAGTATCTTGCTTTTGAGTACGGGGCCGAAATAGCGTGCATCCCTTGAATCGTCCCTGTTATCTCCCATAGGGAATATTCTGTCTTCTGGGATATACTGGCCCTGCTCTTCTATCCGCCATTTTTCACGGGCAAGTCTGTTAGCTGGATTTATCTGGTATTCTGTTTTGTACATCCACTTCCAGATATATATGCTGTCAACAAGCGCACTCTGTTGAAAAGATATACCTCCGGTGGTATCATTTGAACTTACAAAATATTTTGAAATAGATTTTTTAATTTCATCGCTTACAGGTAATTTGTTATCTTCAAGCGCTATTCCTACTGCAGCTTTTTTAAAAAACGGATATTCCGATTTCTGAAACATTCTCCGTACCGGGTATGAGAGCCCGGTCTTTTTCTGTAGTTCTTTTTCTGTTATCCATTTCTGTGCACCGGGTGTTAAAATTTCAACATTACCCTCTCTCATTCTTATCCTGTCTCCCGGCATTCCAATTGCCCTTTTAATTAAAAAATGATGTTTTGGTCTGCCGTATTCATCCTTGTCAATATCAACAAGGGTAAGAGTAATCATATAGATAATTCTCTGAAGTATTTCTTTAGCAGGGCCAGGAGAGAGATAATCTGGATTATCAAATATAATTACCTCTCCTCTTTTAGGCTGTCGAAAACCGGGAAGTTTTATTCTTCCGGGGATTAGTTCGGGGCCATAGACTATTTTATTTACAAAAATCCTGTCGCCAATTAGCAATGTTGGTATCATAGATTGTGATGGAATAAGGTATGCCTGAAGCAGATACTGATTAATTAAGAGAACTATAACAACAGCAGA
>QNBI01000468.1 GCA_003641675.1 Spirochaetota bacterium
CTATTACTCCGGATATCCGCAAACAGCTTAAACTTTCTGCTGGTGCCGGTGATGTCATTATAGGCAACGTTGCACAGGGAAGCCCCGCAGCAATAACAGGATTTAGGCCCGGCGATATAGTAAAAAAGATAAACGGGAAAGATATTAAAACACTTGTAGATTTTTATAAGGCCTTAAACAACCTTAAAGAGAGAAAACTGCTCTTTAACCTTGTACGTGAAAACAACTCTATGATAATCGGCCTTGTAAGGTAGAATATGTCAGTAAATCGGGTCTTCTATCCCTTTTGGATCACCCCTCCAGGAAATGGTCGCTCAATAATACCCGACCCTCCCCGGGGATAGAAGCCCGAATATTTTTTAAGAATAAAGTATAACCACCGCCTTAAGCGGTGGTTTTTTCAATAAAAACAGCCGGTTAATTGACTCAATACATAGTTATGCTAAAATAAAAATATATGGAATATAGATGTTCTCTCTGCGGTAAAAAATATCCTATCAGTACAAAAGAATTTCGGTGCAGCTGCGGTGGCTTTTTTGAGCTGGAAGTGGAGAACATATTTTCAAAAGAGGAATTAGAGAAACGTAATCATACAATGTGGAGGTACAGGGAAGCTTACATGCTTCCGGATAATCTTGCCCCTGTTACTCTGGGTGAAGGTTTAACTCCCCTTGTAAAAAGACATATTCAAGGGTTTGATATTTACTTTAAAATGGATTACATGCAGCCGACAGGCTCCTTTAAAGACAGAGGGGCAAGTGTTCTAATTTCGCTCGTTAGGCATTTGGGAATAAAAAAAGTTGTAGAAGACTCTTCCGGAAATGCAGGCGCCGCGGTTTCTGCATATTCGGCCGCTGCAGGAATATCGTGCGCCGTTTATGTACCGTCCTATACACCGGAAGGAAAACTCTCCCAAATCTCATTATACGGTTCTAAAGTTGTAAAAGTTCCGGGTAAAAGGCAGGATGCCAACGATGCCGTTATTAAGGCTGCACAAAATGCATACTATGCAAGCCACCTGTGGAGTCCCTTTTTCCCGATCGGTCTGCAGTCATCCGCATTTGAAATATGGGAAACTTTTCAAGGTAAAATTCCGGATACAATTATTGTCCCTGTAGGTGCCGGCGGCGACCTTGAAGGCATATATACAGGTTTTAAGACCCTTAATAAATTCGGTTATGCAAAAAAGATTCCCAGGATTATCGGCGTGCAGGCGGAAAAATGTTCACCGATTTACAGAGCTTTTGAAAAAGGGCTTAATGATTACGTAGAAGTCAAAGCCGAAATTACCGTAGCAGAGGGTATAGCAGTGCAGGAGCCTCCGCGGGCTAAAGCCGTGCTTAATGCCGTGCGGATGAGCAAAGGAAAAATCGTAGCTGTAACGGATAATGAAATTTTAAGTGCATTAAAAAAACTTTTCACCATGGGTATTTATGTTGAACCGACATCCGCGTCCACATTAGCTGCATGGGAAAAGTTAAGCCGCTCGGAACAGGACGGAGCCGTACTTATACTAACCGGAAGCGGCCTTAAGGAAACGGAAAAGATTGTTAAGCTTTTTTTAAGTTGATGTAATCTGCCCCTTGTTACCGAAGTAGAGGTTTACAACCGCAATAGTTGAGGTCGTTAGAATAAGCAGGAACGCTATTGCGTTTATTACGGGTGTAGAGCCATCGCGCACCTGCAGGTAGAGGTTAATAGGAAGAGTTGCATCCGAACCTACTAAGAAAAGGGTTGTATTAAAGTTTTCAAAAGACATTAAAAAAGCCACAATAGCACCGCCCAGTATAGAAGGGCGCAGATACTTAAGCGTTATAAACCAGATTACCTCGAACCTGCTTGCACCTAAATTATATGCGGCCTCTTCCAATGTTCTGTCGAATTTCTTAAGACGTGCGGAAATAAGCAGTGTTACTATAGTTGTTATAAAGGAAAACTGGCCGAGTATCACAAGCCAGATACCAGGGCTTAAAAACCTTACATCCCACCCAAAAGTATTCTCAAAAAAAAGCCCCACAGCAGTTGAAAACATGAGTATTGAAATGCCCAGAATAACCCCAGGAATAACCATAGGAGCCAGCATTAGAAAGTAAAGTAAATTCTTTAATGGAAAATTCTCCTGTTCAAACAGAAATGCAGCCATAGTTCCGACTATGGTAGAAAGAACAGTAACGCCTATTGCTACTTTAAAAGAAGTATAGATACTCCTTAAGTTTATTGCATCGTGGAAAATACCGATTTTATCAGGCCCCTTGCCGAAAAACCAGTCCCATGTAAAGCCCTGCCAGGGAAGGGAGGGAAACATCGAATTATTAAAGGCAAGCACCATAGTGATTAAAAGTGGTGCAAAGAGAAAAGTGAAATAAAGAATTATAAAAACCTTAAAACCAACTGTATATCCTTTTGAATTGGGTAGTGTTCGTATCATTTTATTACCTTCGAAAATTCCTGTCTCGTTAGCTTTAATGCCAATAAAATTATTAACGAAGAGAGGAGAAGTAATAGGAACCCGAATGCAGCTCCCTGATTCCAGTTAAAGTAAATAATTATAGAGTTATATATCTGCTCTGTAAACCACAGGGCATTTTTACCGCCCATAAGCTTCGGCGTTAAATAACTTCCCAGCACAAGCATGA
>QNBI01000469.1 GCA_003641675.1 Spirochaetota bacterium
AGGCATGGAACGGATTAAGGGCCTTAACGCTACAATAACAACCCAGCCCATGGAAAGGTAAAGTATTAAGGTTAAGAATTTAAGCTTATTTATAAAAATAGATTCTATAACAATTCCTGTTACGGCAAGTCCCCAGACAACACCGAAAATAGACCATCCCCACGCTCCGCGGAGAACAAGAAGGGTGAAGGGGGTATATGTACCTGCAATAAGCAAAAAAATAGATGAATGATCAAGAATCTTAAAGACTTGTTTCGCTTTCTCCTGTTTTATGCTGTGATAAAGGGTGGACAGGGTGTAGAGCAGAACCATGGAAATACCAAACACAGCAGTTGAGGCAAGATACAAAGTGGATCCGAAGGCTGCAGATTTTACAACCATGAGTATTAGCCCCAATACAGAAAGTGCGGCTCCGACACCGTGGGTAACCGCATTAAAGATTTCCTCATCCTGTGAATAGACCTTTATGTATTTGGAGCTGTTTTTTACGGGTGCCTTTGATTTATCTGCCATATTTAAAAACATCTTCCTCTGCAGGAAATTACAAAGATGCTGCCTTTAAATTCTATTTATAGCTCAGCTATCTCTTTAAGCCTGCTTATAATAGGTATGTGCTGTGTACATACCTCTTCACACTGCCCGCATTCAATACAGGTTCCTGCAATTTCTTTAGGGATATCCCAGTGCCATTTTAACCTGTCCAGTATGGTTTTGTTACTATTATAAAGTATTTTATGATTATATGCCTCCATATATTTCGGTATTGGTATTTCCACCGGGCAATTGTCGCAGTACTGGCATCCTGTGCAGAGGGTGCCGAAGGAATTTGTGGCTTCACTCTTTATTTTATTGATATGTACTGCATCTGCACCTTTAAATGTTTCTACGGCGTGTACTGCTTCGCGGACCTCATCTATTGTTGCGAAACCTACTAAAGCGGTTGTTATTTTTTCATGCGAAAAGATAAAATGCAGGGCAGCTTCTACTACAGACTGATTTTTGTATTCTTTGATAAATTCAAATATGTCGGGGTGCTGCGGAATAATACCGCCGCCCAGGGGGTTCATTACCACACAGCCTATGTCGTACTGTTTTATTGCCTCAAAGGCTTTATGGCGTATAGAAAAATTATAGGCTGAATACCCGAAAAGGACAGCTTCGAATATATTTTCATCGAGCAGTTCTTTAATATCATCCCCTATAAGGTGGCTGGAGACACAGATATGGCGGATAAGGCCCTCCTCTTTTAATTTTACAAAGGTGTCCAGTATGCCGTCGCGCTTTCTCTTTCTCCAGTTGTCGAGACTTGTAACAGACCATATATGGTAAAAATCCACAGCATCTAGACCGAGACGTTTTAACTGCCTGTCAAGCTCCTTTCTAATGCCTTTTTCTGTAGTTTCAAAGGTTTTCGTTGAACTGTAGAACGGCATGTTTTGTTTTTTTAGCTCCTTAAAAGCCTCTCCGAAGGTCTGTTCGCTTTTAATACCGAAATACTTTGGTGCGGTGTCAAAGTAGTTTATACCCAGTTTAGCCGCTTCAAGTATCATACCAACACAGGTCTCCCTGTCTTTAATATTCTTAAAGCGCATTCCGCCAAACCCTACGATGGAAAGTTTTTCTCGGGTTTTCCCGTGTCTTCTGTATATCATCGATAATCCTCCATGAGTAAGAATCTATTTTATAAATTTAAAATTAAAATGTCCAATACTGCGCACTTTTCGTTTATAAAATTATTTTAATTTAGACGTATCAATATAGTAGGTTTTATCAACCGGCCAAATACCTGTTGCCCTGTATTTTTCAGCTCCCGATTCAAATAAGAGGATGAGTTTGTTTTCATCCTTATTTTTATACAGAACGATTCCCTCCATCATGCTGGGGCACACCAGTTTGGAGACGGCATTTTCAGAGTCGATAAACCAGAGGGGAACAGTAGACGAGCCATTTAATTGCTCGTATTTATCCGGTTTGGAGGTGAGCGGATTTTTATGGATGTAGAGAATACTGTTATTATTTCTGCCGTAGGAGGTGCTCAAGGCCAAGAAGTTATTAAAGAATGCCAGCCCCTGCACTTTGTCCGGTATGGATAGAATGTAATCGGGGGCCTGTGTTTTCCTTAAACTGTCCGTTTCCGGGTCGAGTTTATACCCTAAAGCCCAGCCGTGAACCAATTTACCGTCGCGGTTTTTTAAATGGTGTGGTTTTTTTGTTTCATACCTTCTGCCGGAATTCGGATAGTAGGCAAACTCGCCGACCCAGACAACATTGTCCGAATGTGAGTATGAGGCGAAGGAAGCCCGTGTTTCAGTTTCAAAGTACTCCTTAAATTTAAGTGAACTGTTGTCAGCCGCCTTTATGAAATCGCTTATTAAAAGGCTGTGCAGTCCGCTTCCGGAAGCCACCCATATATGTTTGAGGCTTGCGCAGACTCCTCCTACATGCCCTGTAAAAGTGTTGCCGTTTTCATCCAGAAGCCATAAGGTTTTTACAAGTTTCCCCGTCTGTATATCTACCGCAGTTAAACAGCTTGAACGGCCGTCGCTTAAATAGTGCGAAATGATAATCCAGTCTAGAGATTCAATATATCCAATACCCTGCGGAACGGCATTCTGTTTAAGTCCC
>QNBI01000470.1 GCA_003641675.1 Spirochaetota bacterium
CCAATTCTATAGGATTTTTCTATCCGTATCTTTCCGAAAGTGATAATAAGCCAAGGCTCATCGGTGTGGAAGCCGGCGGAAGGGGAAACAAACCGGGAGAACATGCATCCAGGATGTCCGGAAGCGGACGTAAAGGGATTGTGCATGGTTATAAGTCTATGTTTCTTCTTGATGATGACGGCCAGGTTATGCCTACGCATTCGATTTCCGCTGGGTTGGATTATCCCGGCATTGGACCGCAGCTTGCCTACCTGGGCAAAAAAGGACGTATTGAGTTTACCACTGCTTCGGATAGTGAAGCCCTGGACGCTTTAAAGACCTTTGCGGAAAACGAGGGGATAATATTTGCTCTTGAATCTGCTCATGCAGGAGCTGCTGCCCTTAAATTGGCTGCTCAGCTTCCAAAGGGAAATGCGGTTGTTGTAAATATGTCGGGCAGGTGCGATAAGGATTTGTTTATACTGGCTGATATTCTGGACAGGGAAAACTGGCGGAGTTTTCTTAAAAAAGAGGCGGAAAAAAATGAATAATAGAATAATGTCGCACATGGTAGCATATTACCCCGATGAGGAAAAATCTTTCACAGTTGCCAGGGCATTAATAGACGGAGGCTGCAGTTATCTTGAGGTTCAGTTCCCCTTTAGCGACCCCTCTGCAGATGGAGTGTTAATACAGCGTGCCTGCAGGACCGCTCTGGAGGCAGGATTTAGAGCAGATGGCGGTTTTGAACTAATTTCAAAGATACGAAAGTACAGTGATGTTCCGGTTTTTATTATGAGTTATGCCAATCTGGTTTTTTTTAGGGGAGTTGAGAAATTTTTGCGTGACTGTGCTGAGACGGGTGTTAGCGGGGTTATTGTTCCGGATCTGCCTCCGGATTCGGATGAAGGTTTATATTCTTATGGAAAAAGGTTAAATGTCAAAGCGGTTCCGGTAATAATGCCGAATATAGAAGATAAAAGATTAAACATGATTATAAAGCATACAGAAGAGTACCTTTATACGGCAATTAGAGTTGGAATAACGGGGAAATTTACTAAAATAGATTCGTCTGTGCTTGAATTTTTAAAGAAAGTGCAGGGAATGGGAGTAAAGATTCTTGCAGGTTTCGGCATATCGGAACGCAGTCAGGTAGAGGCAGTTTTGCACTTTGTTCATGCCGCTGTTGTAGGTTCTGCATTTATAAAGGTTATCGAACAGAATGGGGAGAGGAATGACCCTTACGATGCTGTACTAAAGAAAATAAAAGAATTGGTGTAACTCCTGTATACCTGTATAATGCAGGTTTACCTAAATATCAGCTAAAACAGAATTAATTAAAGTAGTGAAATTCAAGTCTTTTATTGTGTATATTATCCTCGCCCTGGATAAATAATGAACTCGTTGCAGAGCATAAACGCGCCGTCGAAATCTACTCTGTGCTGAACCGGATTAGTACATTGCCAGTTGTTTTTTAACCCTAATATCGGCATATTCTCAATGTAAGTTTTAGGTACTGTCGGAAAACTCTTTTTCGGGATTTGTAGTGTGCTGTATTGCGCATAGGTTTATATAGAAACCCTCTGCGGATAATTTTTGTACAAGCTTTGGGATCTCTTGCAAATTAAAACGGTGTGGGTAGTAGCATGCGGAAAAACAGGTGCTTCTCTACCTCTAAGCATAGCAGGAGGAACAACTGTCACATTAAAAACTATGCTGGATTCTGACAGGTATACATATATCGTTGTTGATAATGAGGGCGGTAAAAAACTTACTCTTGCTGTAAAAGCAAAAATAGGAGACATTTCTGCAAAAACAACTCGCGGCAAGTATATGAAAATACTCTGGTTCTAGTGCAGCATGTAGCGTAAAAATGAACACAAAAAAGGGGGCAGAACAAAAATATTGCCCCCTTTTCTTATTTTCTTCCCTTTAGGTTTACCGCCTTTACGCCTGCGTTAACAATATCTTCCACTGACATACCGTATTTATCCAACAGCTTTTCGTAAGGACCTGTCTCTCCGAAGCAGTCATTAATACCAACCCGGATAATAGGAACAGGAAAAGTCTCCGATAAAGATTCTGCTACAGCAGAACCTAAACCTCCGATAATTGTATTTTCTTCGCAGGTTACCAAAGCCCCTGTCCCCCTTGCCATGGATTCTATTAACTGTACATCCATGGGTTTTAGAGTAGGAATTTCCACGACAGCTGTTTTTATTCCCTGTGAGTTTAAGAGCGAAGCTGCTTTAAGTACTCTGGACATGATAGTTCCGGTACCTATTAGGGCAAGGTCTTTGCCTTCCTTAAGTAAAATGCCCTTTCCCAGTTTAAACTGCTGGTCTTTATTGTGGAAATCTGTCACTTCGGCCCGGCTTAGGCGCAGATACACAGGTCCTTTATACTCTGCTATAACCGGAAGAATTGTTCTTACCTGTTCATGATCGCTTGCTGTGATAACAACAATTCCGGGAAGAGATCTAATAACAGAAAGGTCTGCAATTGACTCATGCGTAGCTCCGTCCATAGGTCCGGAAAAACCTCCGTAACCACCAATGAGTTTAACATTGGTATGAGCATACGCTACGAGTGTTCTTACAGGGTCGCCTGCGCGCCATAAGAGCA
>QNBI01000471.1 GCA_003641675.1 Spirochaetota bacterium
AAAATCAAGTGTTGATCATATTTTCTAGCTGATGTAAATAACTCATCAAACTCATACTAAGCAGCTTCATATTGATTTGTTTCTATAGTCTGTAATCCCTCAAGAAGAATCGAAAACAGAAAAGGGGGGCATTCACAGATAATAAAAATAATCAGTAAAAAAAGTGGCATTTTACATTCGATCCGCAGATTCCGCAGGCTTTAGGCTTTACAAGAATCTCATTTGGTTTAAGAACCGGAATCTCTACTTTCTCTATCCTTAGATCGTGCGGCTTGTATAAAAATGCAACTCTTGCTCTCTTTTTTTGTCTCCTTTTAAATCATTTTACAACATACATGCGAAAAAATATCCTGCCTAATTTTATGATTATTATAAAGTATCTTTTCTCATTCCCAAAGTGTTGCTATATTGGGGGAAAAAGTGCTAATTTTTAACGACAAAAGATAAGGTGAACATTGAGATGTTAAATATATCACTCTGGCTTCTCTTAATGATAACAGATTTTTTACTTATAATAGGTATTTACAGGATATGGGGGAAAACAGGACTCTACGTCTGGGCAGGCTTTGCCATTATAATAGCAAATATACAGGTATTAAAAACAATACAGCTCTTCGGCCTTGTATCCACACTTGGAAATATAATCTACGGTACAACCTTTCTAATAACGGATATTTTAAGTGAAATATACGGGAAAAAGGAATCCCGCAAAGCAGTCTGGATTGGTTTCTATACCATGGTAAGCATGACAATCCTTATGCAGATAAGCCTTCTTTTTATTCCGGATAAAAGTGACTTTGCTCAAGAATCTTTAAAGACGATTTTCGGAATTATGCCGCGTATTATGGTTGCAAGTTTAACGGCATATCTTGTAAGCCAAAACCATGATATCTGGGCATTTCATTTCTGGAAAAACAGCACTGCAAATAAATACCTCTGGCTGAGAAATAATGCAAGCACCATGGTAAGCCAGGCAATAGACACAATAATATTTTGCTCTATCGCTTTTATGGGCCTGTTTCCGTGGGATACCTTTTTCCAGATTGCAATAACAACGTATATTTTTAAGTGGATAGTAGCTGCAAGCGACACTCCTTTTGTTTACTGGGCGCGCAGGCTTCATAGTAAAGGCAGGGTAGAAACTAAAATTAAAATACCCTTTTTCGATATAGAAAACAGTAAGAAAGCTTAAAAATAGATCCCGATTTTGCCGTTTTTTAAAATATTCGATCTAATAGACTCAAAGTTCCGCGTAATGATATATTACTTAATGACATACTAAAGCAAGGAGAAAAAATGTTTATCGCCAAAATAGAAGATAAAGTAATGTGCAAATCTCCATCCGGAAATAAACTCTATTGGCTCATAACATCCGAAAAAGGTGCTCCGCATTTTGAAATGCGTTATATAGAAATACCTCCCGGAGGGAAGAGCAGCTACGGGCATCATGAACATGAACACGAGGTTTTCATTATTAAGGGCAGAGGTGAGATCAGAGGAAAGGGAAACAGTAACAAAGGCGCAGATAAATCCGAACCTCTCTGGCCGGGACTTGCAGTCTTTGTTGCGGGAAATGAAGAGCATCAATGGATTAATTCAAGCAACGAAGAACCCTTCGGTTTTATATGCGTCGTTCCAAAAGGTGCAGAATCGGAGCTTAAACCGCCGTGTTAATACCGGTAAAAAAGGAAAATAAAAAGCATTCACAACTTCGGTATTGAAACAGCATTGGAAAAAGTTTCATCCGTTTCTCCGCACAGTACGCCTGGAAGTCCTATTTTAAATGCAAACTTCAATACATGCAGCAAAATAGAGGAGGCAGGTTATGGAGGGGAAAAGGTTTTGCCGACGATTCCGAAAAGAAACTATGGGACAGGATGAGAAAATCGTACGAATTCTTATCCAGAGTACGTTCCGTTCCCATAATAGGCAAACCTATCTTTGGAATTCTGGACAGGCTGCAGAACATTCCACCTTTTTATCCCATAAAAGATATGTCGAACCCTTCACCCCAGGCAAAGCTCATAAAAAAATATATAGAGAAGGGGCTTTCAAAGGGTGCGCTGGAAATTGTTAAACAGAAACCTCTCCCCTTAATTTCTTCTCATCCCATTCCTGCACTGGCTGCAGATTATCATGGATTCAGTAGAAACTACTGCATAATTGCAGATGCGGAAATTGCACGGGCATGGGTGGCTATGGATCCCCGAAAGTCACACATTCATTACCTCGCCCCCTGCGGCAGAGCGGTTATGCGTCTTAGAACCTACGGCGTACCGGATGAACGGATTTTTTTAACAGGTTTCCCTTTTCCGCTTAAACTACTGGGAGATAAAAATCTTTCCCTTCTTAAATACGATGCCGCCCAGCGTCTGCACTACCTAGACCCCAACAACCGTTTCTGGCCTCTTCATCATGTAAACGTGAAGTATTTCCTGGGGTAAAAAACTGCCATTTTAAGGAAAACCGTGTTCTAACGATTACCTATGCGGTGGGAGGAGCCGGAGCCCAGAAGGAAATTGGCTATAAAATAGCAAAGAGTATGAGAGAAAAACTTGCCGCAAAACAATTAAGACTTAACCTCATCGCCGGCATCCGGGAAG
>QNBI01000472.1 GCA_003641675.1 Spirochaetota bacterium
ATATCCGGAATTCCAAGCCTGTTAGCCACTCCCCCCACCGCAGCGGCGCCCGCTTTCAACGAAGCTGCTGAGGCCTGTGCAATTAATCCGCCTTCCGGTGTCAGTTTCACAATTACAGGAATATCGACAGCATCCGCTACGAGTTTTACAACCTTCGGCAGTTCATTTAAATCGGAACCGAGACTTGCACCGGTCGCCTTTGTTGTTCTCTCCCCCGTTGCAGAAAGATTAAACGACATATTAGGACAGCACATATTAAGCTCTATTCCGTGTGCTCCTGCATCCTCAAAACGTTTTGCAAGTTTAGTCCATCCTTCATAGTCCTCGCCGTCGTATGTAATATTAGGGAACAGCAGTATTTCACTTGTTTCGCGCCTTGCATCCTCTAAAAGTTTAAGAGCCTGTTCGGGCCGCAACCTCTTTTCTGCAGTAAATATATGCAGTTTTTCACGCCTTAGCCATCGATAACGCGGAGGGTGGTTGATATAGGGAAACGGATCTATTGTTAATTTTAAAGAAGCGGCTGCCCAACCGTTATCCTCTGCCTCTTTGATTTGATCCAAATTCTGAGTTGTCGGCCCTGACCCGACAAAAAAAGGGTTTTTGAATTTTAAATTACCAAGTTTTACAGAGATATCAACACTCCCAGACACACGTACACCTCTTATGCTACAGTTTTATTATCACTACCAGCATTCCTGAAACCGGTTTCAAGTTTATTAATAAAATATTGATATGTCAACTGTCTATATAGTACAAAACGAAAAAAAAGGATTAAACTAAAAAATTGAAAATTTCTCCCTCAGCTTAATCAGTACTGCAGTTCCCGGAAACCTTCCCAGTTCAAAATTAAACTTTATCTCCGAAACCCGCTCGCCAAAACGATGTTTAACCTTTGTAAAAAAACTACCCCAGTCAATAGAACCCTCTCCGGGAAGCAGATGTTCATCTTTCTGCCCGTGATTATCCGAGATATGTAATTCGGAAGGGAAAAGGCCGGAAGTTAGAAATGCGTCAATCCCTTCATTTGTTATGTTTGCATGACCTATGTCAAAACAAAAGCCCGGTTTGTAATCTCTTAACCCTTTAAATATTTCTTTTATTTCATCCACACTGGATCCTATTTCGGGAGGCGGTGGATTTTCTATAAGAACCTGAATTCCCAGTTCATGGGCAAACAAACTTATCAATTTTAGGCTGTGCACGGCATTTTCCATATACTGATTTTTCGTGGTACTTTTAAACTTATCCATTCCCGGATGTACAACTAAAAACTTTGCGCCAGCCTTTTTGAATATTTCAACAGCCTCGAAAATTTCTTTTAACGCCTTCTCCCTTATTCTATGATCCAGAGATGCTATATCGTACCACTCATTTTCTACACCCTTCGTCCAGGGAGCATGCATAGAAGAAATCGTAAACTGATTCACCCTCATTGCATGTAGCAGTTTATCCATTTCTGTTCTATTTTTCCAATCCAGATAATTTCTATAACAGAACATCTCAAATCCGGAAAATCCTGCATTTTTGAGATACACCAGGTGCTGTTCACTGAATTTTTCCTTCCAGAACATAAAACTGGAAGCAATAATCTGCATTATTATCATCTCCCCTCGATATCCGAATATTACCTCACCAACAAACAGAATTGTATCAGCATATATCCAAATAGGCAACTATTACTCGTTTACTACCCTACCTTACAGAAAAGCGGATAAAGTGTAGTCTCTGTTAAAGGAAAGATATTTAAGGAGAGTACAGTGCATGAGAAAATAGAAATTTACAGAATCGATTCTGCAAAAAGCAAGCCTGCAGAACAATTTGTTGAATTCCCGTTCTCCCTGTACAAAGGCAACAAGTAATATGTGCCTGGTTTTAAGAAGGATATGTATTAGGTCCTGGCTAAAAAACATCCCTTCTTTGAATACTCTGCCGATGATTTTTTCCTTGCACTTAGAAACGGACAGGCAGAAGGAAGAATAGGCGTCTTTGATAACGCTCATTACAACAGTTATAATAAGACAAAAGAGGCTCACTTCTACTTTTTCGATTCTATTAATAACGAAGAAACAGCAGTTAAACTTTTCGATACCGCCAGGGAATGGGCAAAAAAAGAGGGCTTAAAAAACTCGTGGGCCCTCACGGTTTTTCCGGTATGGACGGAGGCGGAATATTAATAGATGGTTTTCAACATAGAGCTGCCATGACTATGATGAATTACAACTACTTTTATTATAGAAAACTTGTTGAAGAAAACGGCTTTAATAAGTTAAAAGATTACTACTCGGCTCTACTCGAAACGGAAAAATTTACTCTTCCTGAAAAAATAAAGCGGTCGTTGAAATTTCAAAGAAGAGGGGCGTTTTTCGGGTACCTGAATTTAAGAGTAAAAAAACAGGTTAAAAAAATAGCGAAGGAAATAGGAAAGGTTTATAATGAATCCTTTGTAAGCCACGATGATTTCTGCCCGCTTACAGAAAAAGAAATAGAAATGCTTACAAAGAACCTTACACTTGTTTCCAAGTCCTTCCCTCTTAAAATTCTATACTATAAAGACGAAATTGCAGGATTTCTCTTTGCATTTCCTGATCTTTCAAGA
>QNBI01000473.1 GCA_003641675.1 Spirochaetota bacterium
AGAAGAGGTGGGCAACGGAACAGTATCAAAAATACCGGAGAACACCTTTGAGATTATTGCAGTTGATATGGGGGCATTAGGGAAAAATCAGGCAGGAGATGAGTTTAGCGTGTCTATCTGCGCGAAAGACTTAAAGGGCCCATACGATTATGATTTAAGGAAAAGAATTACAGCCGCGGCAGAGAAGTATAATATTCCCTATAAGGTTGACATATACCCCTACTACGGCAGCGACGCCGAAGAAGCCCTTCGTACCGGAGTGGATGCAAAACACATGCTTTTCGGGCCCGGGATAGATGCTTCGCATTCCTATGAAAGGGTGCATAGAGATTCTATAGATGCAACTCTGGAGCTAATTATCCGATTCGCGACGACAGATTAGGGTATGTATTAAAGCGGGGAATTATTCTCCCGGTACTCTCAGCATTGCCCAGTTTTTAACTCCTCCGGTGCCGGGTATTTTAGAAATATTTATAACCTTAAAACCGTAATGTTCATAAATAGGTACATTAGCAGGATTCTGCGTTTCAAGGTAGCAGGGGATTTCTCTTTTTTCAAGTTCCGTTAGAATCGGTTTAATGAGCTTACCGGCAAAGCCTTTTCTCCGAAAAGGTTTCTGTACTGCAATATTATGCAGGTACCAGTGAGGAAAGGGGGCAATCCTGCTGTGTATGACAGCGGCAAATTTTTCATAGGCGTTCATACTTTGGATTGTTTTAATGGGAAATTTGAATAGAAGAGACAGACCCCCGTTTTGAATAAGCATACCCAAAGTACGCGGAAGACTCTTTAGAGTTATCCAAAGAGTTATGCCCTCCATGAGTGCGGATGTCGCATATACTGTCCCGTGACGGAAACAGTATTTCACCTCGGGCCGAAACATATCTGTAAGTTTTTTAATTCTGTCTGTTTTGTCGGGAAACCAGAAGGTGCTTAAGGGGTCATCTGCCATAGCCTCTGCGAGAATATTAGAAACACTCTCCGCTTTATCTATGTAAATCCTTATCATCTGTTTCCAGTTACAGTAATTAAAAATTGTACGCCAGTTTAAGTTCTGCAAAACTGTTGTTTTTAAACTGCCCGAAGTCGGTATCTGAGTCACCCTGAAAATAGGTATAGAATACTGTCAGGTGAAGATTATCTGTAAAGGCAAAATCGGCCTTAGGCCTAAACATATAATCTCCATGCTCAAAACTGTATGCTCCGTCGAACTGCAGTTTTAAAGTATCATTAAGAAATGTATCCGAGATAGACCATGCCAGAGTATTATTGCTGTACAGATTATCGCTCCTATACTGTATATCTCCTGCCTCTATCATGTCATTGTTTATAATGTAGGATCCTATTAACTGAATATTTATGTATAGGTTATGGATGGGGAGGTCTCTGTCAAAACCTGCAAGGTACTGTATGGAATTGTTGTGTGCCATAGAATTATCGCCCTTATAGTCTGATGTGAGGTTATAGGCAACTTCGCTCCATGTGTTAAAGCCGAAAATAACAGCCGACGATTCAAAACCGAAGGTGTTGACTCTGTCGTAGGAAATATTCACTTTCCCTTCTGCTGCAAGGGAGGATGTATCTATAACCGGGTCGCGGAGGAATCCGTAGTAATCGGAAAAACCAAGATCCAGACCCGAATAGGAGAATGTGTAGCGGCCTGCAAGCTGGCTGTAGAGCAGGGTGTTTGTGTCGGGCAGAATATAGTGGTCTTCGTCCTGTATGTTCTGGGCGGCGGAGACTGCGGCAAGCTGAGCTGCTTGAACAGCTGCATATTGCGCCTGGTCCGGATCTCCTACGGACGTTAGTACGGATTGATACGTAGAATTGTACGTATCATTATAGACAGAGGTGTATGTAGCCATAACAAGATTTTCTACCGCAGAAGTTATCCCGCTCTGGAGGGCAAGCGCCTGTGCCGGAAACCATATACCGGATTCTGGGTAAATATCGGGAGTGAAAACCGGCTCGTAGGCAAATTCCAGATATCCCGTTTCACCGGCGGTTATGCCCAGTTTAATAATTGGTACGGCTATTCTTCTGTCCAGATAATCTCTGTTAATAAAATCCCTGTAGTCGTCTGCATTGAGCCTGTCTATAACGTGCATACCGTCTCCCTTGCCCCAGACAACTTTTGCATAGCCTGCAAGTAGATCCAGCGTTGGCATGAAAAGATGAATGTATGCCTCGTTAAACATGGCGATAAAGCCTGCAAAGCCTTTAGAATTTGCGAGTGCCGAGGTAATGCCGGAAGAGTTTTCATTTATATCGTTATTTAAACTTATAAAAGCCTGCACATTTTCACCGGAATATTTTAGGTTAACGGAGGTTTCTATGTAGGGAAAAAGCGAAATAGTGTTAAGAAAACTTTTTAAATCATCACTGTTTTTAATGTTAACATCTTTAAAAGTATCATAATTAAAAAAATATCTGCTGCCTGTATTAATTTTACCGCCTATGGCAAGCGCCGATGGTTCAGAAGAGCTGTCTTTGTCTTTGGTATTGCTAAAGAATGAATCTTGAGCGAAACCTTCAAAGACAGTAAAAGTACCTAAAAAAATAAGTATGACTAATAATATTTTGTTTTTCATTAATATG
>QNBI01000474.1 GCA_003641675.1 Spirochaetota bacterium
CACCAGGGATTTTAAGCATGGGGTAGCCTTCTTTAAGTGCTTCCAGTTCTTTAGAAAGATAGGCCTCTATACCCGGGACATCTTTCCTCCACTCTTCGGAGTTGAACTGAGAGTATCTGGATGGGTCCCAACCATAATCGGGATTCATAATAAATTTAAGGTTTCGCTCGCTAGGTGCGAACATGAACTTGAGTACCGCATATGCCGCATCCGGATGTTTACTGGCTTTTACAATCGATGCTACCCAGGCAGAATCTACAATTGTATATTTATAGAGCTTGCCATTCACCTTTACACCTGGACATCCGGCAATACCGAGTATCGGTTTCGGTGGATTCTCTACAGGAAGAGGTGCAAGGGTATTAAATCCACGTCCTTCATCTGTCCAATGAATCCACATACATACAGTACCGTCTTTCATAGCTGCATTGTAGAGCTCATCCCATTCCCATGAGAGAACCCCAGGCGGCGAGTACTTTAGAAGCTCTTTCATATTATCAAGAGCTGCAACTGCTTTTTTTGAGTTTATAAGCGGTTTCATAGTAGAGGGTTCAAAGTATTGAGGATTGGGAGCGCTAAAGGGAACATAACGGAATAAATACCAGTAATAAACTCTTCCTCTCTTAGCCTGATCTGCATAACCGTAGAAATTCTTTGTAAGTGTTTTTCCGGCAAGTTTCTCGCCTTTTTTTCTCGTAAAGAATTTTGCAATATCCACAACCTGCTGCCACGTATCCGGCGGATCGGGAAGAGCATAACCGTATTTTGCTTTAAAAGCGGCTTTCTCAGCTTCGTTTTTAAAAAGGTCTTCTCTATAGTAAAACAGGAAAGTATCTCCATCCAGAGTAATAGACATTTTTTTACCACCCCAGATGTTCTGAGCCTTATTAAAAGCGGGAAGAATATCGCTAAACCCAATTGCATCGTTATCCTTTTTAATATAATCATCCAGCGGGAGAATATAAGGTTCATAGTCTCCGACCCAGGCCGAATTGTACTGTATAATATCGTACGCACCTGTTTTCTGAGTAAGCTCCAGCAGTTCCTTTGAATAGAGCTCTTCCGGGGTACTTTCTATAACATTCAGGGTAATCCCCAATTCGTTCTTTATGTTTTCCTTCTCATCATACCACGGGGCAGCATGATGTCCTGCATGAGCTATTACACTCACCGTTATGCCTTCAAAAGGCTTGCCACCGGCTGCGGGAGCTTTCTCTTTCTGGCCTCCGGCAAATACAAAGCCTCCCGTAATGAGCATAACCATAACAATTAATACAACTACTTTTCTCATT
The DNA here is from genome assembly GCA_003641675.1 of Spirochaetota bacterium. Taxonomy (GTDB): domain Bacteria; phylum Spirochaetota; class Spirochaetia; order SZUA-6; family SZUA-6; genus SZUA-6. The sequence goes on from QNBI01000474.1 coordinate 1,293, forward strand.
CTTACCTCCTTAAGCGAATAAGATTGTAACTAAAATAGTTTCATCCACTAATAAACCTCCAATAAGCACCACCTCCTTATTAAAAACATCTCGCTGTTTAAAAGCGTTATACCAAATACCTGCGCTCTTACTCCGGATGCAGTACTACTTTTAAACCCAGACCCTGCCGCAGAAGTTTAAGACCTTCGTGTATTTCTGAAAGCGGAAACTCATGCGATACAACTTTTTCCAGCGGCAGAACTCCGCTTTCTATTATTCCAGGAAGTTTATTAAAGGTGAATTTTCCTATGAAACCTCCGTATATGGTAAGTTCTTTTTTTACGATTTCAGCTACGTGAATTTTGGGATTAGCTAGTTCATCATGGCCAAACTGCAGAACCTTTCCGTCACTGTGCACAAGACGAATTGCATCCGGAAGAAGGGGGCCCACAGCTTCCACCACAATATCGGGCCCTCCGTCTGTTATCTCTTTAACATACTCATCTATGTTCTGTTTTTTGGGGTTAACTACGAAATCCGCTCCGCACTCCAGTGCTTTTTCTCTTCTGTAATCCGAAACTTCGGACACTATGAGTTTTGCAACCCCGCATGCTTTAAGGTATTCTGTAAAGAGAAGCCCTATAGGCCCGGCACCTAAAACAAGCACTGTATCCCCTGGTTTCGCATTCAGCTTCTGGGCTGCATTCACAACACACGCAAGAGGCTCTGCTAAAGCTGCGATATGCGGGGGCACCTTATCGCTAATTCTGTAGAGGGACTGCTGCGGCACAATAGCATAACTTGTCATAGCCCCGTCGGAAAAAATTCCGATCGTCCCTGCCTGTCCGGGAATACCCGATTTTTTATATAGATTGATGCACCGGTCCGGATGCCCGCTTCTACAGTTTTCACACACTCCGCACCCGGGATGCGGATCTATGATAACATGATCGCCTTTCTTGAATTCTGTAATGGCGCTGCCTGCATCCTCTATAATGCCTGTAAATTCATGTCCGAGTATAATGTTTTTTGTAGCCGGATGAGCAGGCGGCACTTGAAGAATGTGGAGGTCAGTACCGCATATCCCAACACCTGTAACTTTAATTAGGGCGTCGGTATTACTCTTAATTTTAGGTTTGGGCATGTCTTCCAGTACAAGTTTCCCATTCCCTTTAAATACTGCAGAAAGCACACCATCCTCCTTTAATCCACAATAGGTTTTATAATCTTTACAAACTCTTCCGCCTTATCTTCTACTTCTTCCTTTGTGGAAAGCACATTTATGCCGAAATCTGCTCCCAGTCCCGGATCAACTACGCC
>QNBI01000475.1 GCA_003641675.1 Spirochaetota bacterium
GAATAGACCCGCATATCCACCAGATGTTTTCCGTTTTCTACAACAGGGCTTCCTATATGCTTTAAATACGCATCGTACTGGCCGATTGTATTTGCCACTCTGTCTGCAGACAGGACAAAACTTGCCTTTAGATACGTATGCAACCCGGAATTTATTTCACCCGCTCGAAAGAGGTTTTCGATTTCGTCACGAACAGCATCCATTAGGCGGCAGTTATCTTCTGTAAAATAAGTATCTGCAAAATGCCCCGTTATATAGCCGCTGTATGGTTTAAGGCTATTAAGATATGCAATAAGCTCATCTATTTCTCTTTCATTTGTCCTGCAATGATAGAATGCCTGCAAAATGGTAGTATTAACCCGCAGGTTATCTACAGCAGTAATATTTTCGGTTCCTCTGGACAGGGCCTCTCCGGAAACTGTTCCTGTCCCGCAGAATCCATCCAGAAAACTGGAGGGTATTCCCGAGGAATTTATTATAGTATCCATTATCCAGGTTTTAATGGATTTTTTTGATCCTAAGTATTTTCTGTTCCCGATTGTGAATGGTAATTCTTGAACTTTTATAGTATCCAAATCTGTTCTTTTAAATTTTCTCTTGAAGTTTCTCCAGTTCCTTTATTAGTTTGTTAACCTGTTCTGCAAGAGAATAAAAATGATCATGCTTACGCAGAGCCACAGATACTCCTTTTTCACCGTTCAGCACCCGTGCAATATCCATTTCCATTCTATACGCAGGCCCTGCAATTCTATTGGTGTAGTAAATCCCAAAAATTGATATTAACACCATAATTACAATATCGTTAATTAAAAGAGGCGGAATAATAAGCTCCAGTCTGTTTACACCCGGAATATCTTTTGTAGTTGTATAGTAAACTGTTTTCTTTACACCGTTTTCTTCAACAACTTTGCTCTCTGTAACCTGTTTATGAATTGTTATAATTTCCTTAAAAAGATTGTCGCCCGCTACATAGGAAGCCCAATAGTAAATGGCAAGCCCTCCGGAAAATGCCAGAAGTGAAACGAGAACCATTAACAGAAACAAAGCTATAAGTCTGTACTGAACCTGTCTGTTGATAACGTGTATTTTTCTCTTATTCATAATCTCTCCCCTATTTCAATTCCATATGCAATTTGTCTATTCAGCACTTCTCCTGGGCGGTTTAAAGCATGCTATGCATGGTATGTGAGAACAGGCTCTCTGCCTTCTAAAGCATCTATTGTAGCAACAGCCAAAGCCTCCAGCTCATTCTCTCCGGGATAAATAAGAACCGGCGCAATAAAGGAAACTCTCTGTTTTATCTCACCTGTCACAAATTTGGAAAAAGCAAGTCCGCCCGTTAAAACAACTGCATCCACCTTTCCGGATACAACCGCAGCTAGCGAACTTATTTCACGGGAAATCTGATAACACAGAGCCTGCATTACTTCCAGACACTTTGCCCCGTCAAGACTCTGTGTCTTCTCCCCCCTAAGATACCGTTCTATGGTTTCCTCTATAAGTCTTGCATTATTTGTACCGAGATAAGCAACTACCCCGCCCCTGCCTGTAAGTTTTTTCTGAAGCGTAAGGGGATTTTCCGAATGTGAAAGGACATAGCGCATCCAGCCGCCTGCAGGGACTGTCCCTGCCCTTTCTATGGAAAAGGGGCCGTCTCCGTCCAGAGCATTGTTTACATCCACAACTCTCCCATTTTCATGGATTCCGATAGATGTTCCCCCGCCCATATGGGCAACAATAAGGTTGCATTCTTTGTATTGTTTCCCGAGATTTCTTGCGGCTTTTTTAGCAGTGGCTTTCTGGTTTAGCGCGTGAAAAATAGACTTGCGCGGTATCTCCGGAATACCGGAGTAACGGGCAAGAGGTGTAAACTCATCCACAACAATCGGATCAACAATAAAGGCGTTAACCCCTGCCTCGTATGCAATTTCATCCGCAATTAAAGCACCTAAATTGGAAGCATGGCTCCCGTATTTTGCAGTTCTTAAGTCATTCTTTAATTCTTCTGTTACCCTGTATACTCCGCCTGCAAGGGGACGCAGCAGGCCGCCTCTCGCAACAACTGCGCTGAATTCTTTTAACGAAAAGCCTTTTACCTCTCTAAGACTCTCCATGATAGTATTTTTTCTAAAATCAAGCTGATCCACGATTTGACGATATTTTGCAATTACTTCCGCGTCGTGAGAAAGGGATTTTCTCCACTCTTCACCTTGTTTTGAATAAATGGCCAACTTTGTAGATGTTGACCCCGGATTTATCGCCAGAACTTTTATTCTGCTCGCCGCCTTTTCCGTTGACAATGTTTATCTGCCTCCTCTGCACTTCCATACTCCATACTAATCTTTGCAATATCTATTTTATTAGAATAATTGCTATTTGACAAGGATAAGGTAAATAGAAAAAGGCGCTCAAAAACTATTGAGCGCCTTAAAAGCCTATTTAATCTTTACTGTCAATAAGGATAAGCAAAATAGAAATCCTCTGCCTTCATGAACCTGAACGGGTCAAAATTAAAGTCACGCCAGATATATGTACCGTCATTAAAATCCATATTCTTGGAAAGGCCTATTTCCGATTCATATACAAGGTC
>QNBI01000476.1 GCA_003641675.1 Spirochaetota bacterium
AAAAGACAGAACGAACGTGAAAATGCACTTTTCCTTGATATTTTTTTTATAGAACCTGACAGAGAAGCGGAAGATGATGCTCTGCTTGTAGATAGTATACGCCAGAATGGACGTGTTTTTCTGGAAACTGTTTTACAGTTTGGAGAGAATGCTTCTGGAACAGAAAAGGAATTCCAGCAGAGACAGAGTCTGCTTTACGATAATTTTGGTAAAATTACAAGGATAGAAGGCGATTGGACAAAGGTTAATGAATTTAGAGGAATACTGCCGCCTCTCCAGCCTTATGCCAGGGCCGCCTATGGTTACGGGCATGCAAATTTCATAGAAGATACGGATAAGATATACAGAAAGCAACCGCTCGTTGTACGGTATTCGGTACTTGAAAAGGAGATACCGCTTGAGAAATTAACGGTTAATGAACCTGTAAATCGTGAAAATTTTGAAAGACTGGCATGGATTGATAAAAATAATATATTTCACAATGTTCCGTATCCTCTAACGAAAAACATCCTTGGAAAATTAAAGAAAGATATGGAAAAATATGCTCCGTTAAAAGCAGAAGATACAAATAATGATAAAAAACCGGACAAATACTACTATGTAATTCGAAAATATCGGGACAGTTTTATTCCTGCAATAACTCTGTCTCTTGCAGTTAACTACTTTCATAAAAAACTGTCCGATATTGAAGTAAAACTGGGACAGTATATTAGAATACCTTCTCCTGAAGTTTTTAATATTAAAACTAATAAATGGGAACCTTTTAAACTTGTTTTAAAGAGGCCAGTTACAGATAAATCCGGGAAAATTATTGAAAAAGGTGTTTATAAAACTCTGAAAGAAATTAAAATTCCCATAAACAACAGAGGAGAAATGCTTGTAAACTTTATGGGTGTAGGGTCCAGCGCTTCTCCACAGGAACACCAGACGTTTCCAATAAGGTCTTTTTACGGATATGCGAGCCATGTTCCCGGTCCGAACCCTGCAAGATGGCCCAGAACAAAAGCGGTAGGCAATAAAATTGTAATGGTAGGACCCTTCTCAAAGGGAATTGCAGAAGATGAAAAACCAACACCCTACGGATTAATGTACGGAGTTGAAATTCATGCAAATGCTCTAAATACAATCCTAATGAATAAGTTTCTATACTATGTACCCGACTGGGTAAATCTTGTTATTCTACTTGGAGCGGTTTTGCTAACAGCTTTTCTGGTATCAAGGCTTTCGACAATATGGTCGCTTCTCCTTTCGTTATTATTAATAGTTGTTTTTTTCTTTGCCGTGTCTTTTATTTTTGAGATATCGGATTATATTGTCACCCTGTCCGCGCCTATATTAGGTGTTGTATTTTCACTTCTTGCAGTTGAAGCCTACAGGATTATGACGGAGGAAAAGGACAAAAGGCGGATTAAAAATATGTTTGGTAAATATGTGAGTCCGAAAGTCGTTGATCAAATTCTTGATAATCCACCTGAACTCGGAGGAGTGGATAAGAATTTAACAGTACTTTTTTCAGATATCCGCGGTTTTACTACACTTTCCGAAAGTATGACGCCACAGGAACTTGTTAATCATTTAAATACTTATCTAACAGCAATGACGGATCTTATTGTATTAGAATACAGCGGAACACTGGATAAGTATGTTGGAGATGAGATAATGTGTTTCTGGGGTGCTCCCCTGCCGCAGGAAGACCATGCCCTGTTGGCCTGTGAATGTGCATTGAAACAGATGGATAAGCTAAGAGAGCTTAACAGTAAATGGCCGGAGGAAAGACGTATTAATATAGGTATAGGTATTAACTCCGGTATTATGACTGTAGGTAATATGGGTTCCTCCGGAAGAATGAACTATACGTTAATGGGCGACAATGTTAATCTTGGAGCAAGGCTGGAAGGTACGAATAAATTGTATAAGACAAATATTATAATGAGCGAATTTACCTACGGCCTCGTAAAGGATCAGGTTATTGCACGTGAGCTTGATAATATACGTGTTAAAGGTAAAAATAAACCTGTCTTAATATATGAACTTGTAGATATGAAAGATGGGAATGTTTAAAAAGATAAAGAATTCAAAGAGGGCAGGGTAGTGCTGCGATATTTAAAGGGAATAATAATGCTGCCCGTATTTGGATTTCTGGTTTTTGCTACCAGCAGCTGCGGGATAGAGAATATCCCCCAGCTTAATCCTCCAACTGTATATTACTTTCCGAGATCGGGAGATTATAATTTCTGTTTTTCCGCTACAGAAGATAATGATGAAAATTATTTTAAAGGATTTAACCTGTATTATAAATTTTACAGTCATGGAGATCCTTCAGTAACTAATGATATTGATTTACAGGATGTTATCGGTAATGATATTATTACAAAATACGGTTTTCACCGTATTTACAGTTCCAATGACTCTTCTAATGAAATATACAATAGGCCTCTAATTCCAATCAAATTGGAGAATCGAGGATCAAACTATGATATAACTGTTCATTTTGGTACGCTTTTTAGCAGCACACAGATTAAAGAACCTTATATTGAGTCTTCCATTCTTTCCAGTAATATTGTAATTCGTAGAGATGTACCTG
>QNBI01000049.1 GCA_003641675.1 Spirochaetota bacterium
AAACTGCTGTATCCTTCAAAACCCAGAGTAATAGTAAGCATTCTCCTAATACTGGCTTTATCTATTCTGACTTTTACCGGTATGAAATATTTAAACAGCAGAATAGATGCTTCGCTGCAGGTTTTTAAAAACAGCCTTATAGTAAGGCTGGAAAATTATCTGGGAAGGAAAATAAGTTACGGGAGTATTTCTCCTTCAATTTTCAGGTACTTTGAGATAAGGAATTTAGAAATATACGGAACCAGCAGTGAAGAACCTGTTGTAAAAATAAATAAAATTAAAGTCTACTACAGCATATCGAAACTGTTTCGTACACATAACCCTACAGCATCTCTCATTAAAGTTAATGTATCGAATTCTCAATTCTATATTGATGCTTCCCGCGACAGGGAATTAATAGAAATTGTGCAGAAGCTGCTTGCCGGTACGGGAGATAATGGAAAGGGTATTAATTTCCTTATACCTGTAATTACCGGATCCAATATTAGCATCTCTCTAAGGACAAATAATTATTTATTAATGCTGAAAAAGCTGTTTTTTAACATAAAGAATCTTGAAAAAGAAATCCAGCTGGATATAAGAGGGAAAACTTACGCAAATATCTGGACCCCGGGACAAAGAAATTTCACTCTAAACTCAAAGGTTAAACTAAGCGGAAGAATCGACAGTACTTTCGAATGGTCTCAGTTAAGGGTACGGCTCTATGCAGTTAAATCGAATCTTTTTTCGTTGCCCAAACAGACTTTTCAGTTGAGGCTAAAGGACAATGAAATTTCAGTGCAAAAAATACAGGATAAAAATCCTTTTGATGTTCAGCTAAGGTATAATATTCCAAAGAGGGTAGCGGAACTGCATTTAATATCTGAAAAATTTAAGCCGATTTCCATGGTAAAGTTGTCCGGAGATTATAAAAAATATAACAAATGGCTGTCCTCTGCTTTTTCAACAAAAGCTACTTTGAAATACGATTTTACAAATAAACATCTTTCCTATATTGTGGATTTAAAATCTAATATACAGTCCAATCGATATATCCCGAAAATATATGTTTCATCTCACTTTTCCGGCAATGAAAGAGAAGTCTTTTTTGAACCATTTATCGCACGTTCCGAACTTGGCACTGTCGAGTTTTTCGGTAATGTCCTTTATGAAAATTATCTCCCTTCCGGACTGCTCAATTTAACCGATGTTCATATTGCAAGAAATAATGATTTAAATGCTTCTTTTAAACTTACAAGATTTAGTAAAAATATCGTTATGCATAGCGATAAACTTATTATTGGTTCTGCAGTTTTCAAAAAACTCGATATTGATATAAAACCCGGTTTGGAAAATATACCTTTTAAACTAAATGCAGTGCTGGAAAATACAAATCAGGACAGCATAGCAAATGCTGAAGGAATCCTTAAATTAAAACCTAAATTATTTTTGGAAGCAAAAGCTGAGTTTAAAGATTTATTACCGGAAAGAATAATTGCAGTAGCAGGCGCAGACACTTCTTTACAGAGAAATTTAATCGATATTCTTTCTAAAATAAAACTCTCGACTTCTCTGAAGATAAAAACAGACTTTAAAACCCTGGATATGTCTTCAGAGTCTGTTGTACTGAGGGGAAGAAAGAATCACAAGAACTATGTTAATTTTGCATTTGTCTATGAAAAAGACAGACTAAAAGTGAAATCCTTAAATGGACATATCGGTAGGAATATTTTTACAGGCAGGCTGGACGGTGAAATAAAATCTGCTAATAAGGTTGAATTTCAGATTGCACTGCTTCTTAACGGATTCTATTACAGTTTAAACGGAAGGTATATTCCCGATCTGGGAATGCTTGTTAATGGCAATTACGGTTTAAGCATTTCACTATTGAGAAGAGTTGGTGGTCCTGTAAATTTAGAATTAGCGGTGAATAATTTCCCTATCCCGGTTCGGGAGAGAAATATTCTTACCTCCGGCAAAGTAGAGGGAAGTTTTAAAAACAGTAAAGACTGGTATATAAAATCCAGAGATTTGACAGTAAATAATATTGAATTTCTCAAATCCAAAAAAAACTCTATTAAAGCAACTCTATCGATAAATCCCGGGAAAGTAAAAATTTCTTCAATACAATTTAAAGATAGTTTTTCCTCTGTTGCAGGCGAGGGGAATATTGATTTTTCGATGGAAAAGAGATACAGCGCCTCAGGTTGGCTTTTACTGCAGAATAAGACTTCCAGGGAAAGTTATCAGGTAAAAACAGAGATCGAAGGGGAAAAGATCTCTGCGGATATAAATTTCAGCAGCATGCCTCTGGAAAGGCTTGGAACATTTAATATAACTGGTTCCGCCTCCGGCACTTTGAAACTTACCGATGTTCTTTCAAATACAAAGGCGGAACTTTCATTGGCCCTTGAAAAGGGCAGACTTAATGCAGACCCCTTAAGTTTCAGTATTAGTTCAGAGTATTCAAATGAAAAGGTTAAAATTCATTCGATGGAGGTTGGATATTTAAGCCATAAATTAACAGACGGCTACGGGGTACTGGACATAAAAAAGGGAACATTCACCTTTTTATCAAACTACAGGGCAACATATTTTAAAGATACAAAGGTTAATCTTATTATAGGAATAGACGCCCGCCTTGCACATTTTAACAGTGCAGAGGGATCGGCAAGTTTTTTAAAGAATCTGTTTAACCAAAAACTTCAGGGGAAAGCCGAATTCAGCAGCATTAAAGTAAACGGTGAGTCATTTAATTCGTGGGATCTTCGCGTTAAGGTCGAGAATAAAATATTAACCTTTGATGGCGGTCCGGGGGATACAATTCACGGCCTTGTTGACGGCCAGGGGAATTTCAAAATTCTGTCTCTTGACCCTTTTCCAATTGTTATGGATGCGGAGGGTACTATAAACAATAACCGGATAAATTCGGATGCTGACATTAAAAAGTTTGATATTTCAGTTTTAAGTCTGCCATTAAAAAGCAAGGCAATTATTTTTAAATCCGGGACCGCAAGAGGAACTCTGCATATAACCGGGGCTGTTAATGATCCTGATATTACAGGAAAAATAGATGTCACTGACGGTAAGGCGGAAAGTATGTTTACTCCGCTTACAATTGGTCCGCTTAGTACACTGCTAACCTTTACAGGAAAAGGTTTTTCCATGGAAAAATTAACAACCTATGTTGCAAAAAGGCCCTTAGTGGTATATGGAGATTTCCTTCTCGACCACTGGTTCCCCTATGCATTTAACCTTACTCTTGAAATTCCCAATCCGGACGGTGTTAAATTTGCCTACAATTTCGGTCCTATTATAGTTGACGGGTATGTTAACGGTAAAATACATGTAGTCGGAGATAATCTGGAAACAAAGGTGGATGGAAACCTTACTGCAAATTATTGTAAAATTGCACTTGGTGAAAAAAAACCCAAAAAGAAAAACGGAAATGAGGAAATAGTACCTACTATAGTTAATCTTAAAGTAAATACAGGCAAAAGAATGGAATTCTACTGGCCTTCTCTGAATTTTCCTATTTTAAGGGCTTTTACAGATGTGGGAAATCTTGTGAGAATAGTGTATAATGAAAACGATGGGAGCTACTCGGTAAAGGGAGATGTAGGTATTCAAGGAGGCGAGGTTTTCTATTTCGACAGAAGTTTTTATTTAAAAGAAGGGCTTATTTCCTTTAACGAAAATCAGGAAGACTTCGATCCGAGGGTGAAAATACTTGCAGAGATTAGAGAACAGGATGAAAAGGGTGAAGAGGTTAAAATATACCTTAATGCGGATAATAAACTCAGTCAGTTTTCTCCAAGATTCTACTCCGATCCGTCAAAATCGGATGTTGAAATAATGAGTATGATAGGCGGTTCAATATTCGGGAAAGCTCAGGAACAGGGAATTGGCGTATCTGCAGTTATGCTTACAAGCGAGCTTGTAAGCCAATTTGGAATACTACGCCCCTTTGAACGTGCAGTAAGAGATTATTTGGGACTGGATTTATTCAGCATTCGTACTCAGGTTATTCAGAATTTAATTCTGGAAAAAATTCTAGGTAATGTAACTAATCCACTTGACAACACCACCCTTTCTCTTGGAAAGTATTTGGGCAATGATCTTTTTCTGGAGATGCTTGTAAGATTAAAAACTATGGCTCTGCCCTCAAGTGATATATACTATTTCAGCGGCATTACCTCGGATGTTGAGATAAATCTTGAGTGGTCAACGCCCTTTTTCTTAATGGAATGGTCTCTGATTCCCAGGCATCCCGAAGATCTTTTTTTGAGTGATAATTCGTTAACCCTTAAATGGAGATATTCTTACTAGTGAGGAGAAGTAATGAAAAAATATGTGTTAATAGCAGCAGCGTTTGTTATTTTTGCTTTCAATGTATACAGCGAGGATAACTGGTATATAGGCAAACCCATTAAGGATTTTAAATTTGTGGGTCTTAAAACTGTTTCACCAAACGAACTCAGGCCGATAGTACGCCCATATGTAGGTAAAAAATTTACACTGGATCTCTTCTGGGATATACAGGGCCAGCTGTATGCGCTGGACTATTTTGAAAGCATAGAATCCAATGCAAAGCCAGGAGATAGCGAGAAAAATACTGTTATTGTCGAGTTTATTGTTAAAGAAAGGCCTACGGTTTCAGAGATTGAAATTCAAGGTAACAATAAAATCCGATCCAGTGAAATACTGGATAAAGTGGTCCTTAAAAAGGGCGACATGATAAATGAGACAAAGATTAAAGCGGATGAAGAAGCTATAAAGTCCATGTATCTGGAAAAAGGTTTTACAGATGTACAGGTATCCGGCAAAACCGATTTGGATAAGAAAAAAAATACGGCAAAACTAATTTTTGAAATTACAGAGGGTGAACAGACAACTATAAAAGAAATAAATTTCTCAGGAAACAGTTTTGCTTCGGCCAGTACCTTAAGAGGGTTAATGAAGACAAAGACTCGGTCATTTTTTAATAAGGGGCTGTTTCAGGAGAGTAAACTGCAGACAGACATTCAGGTCATAGAGGATTACTATGCAGATCACGGTTATATAGATGCTAAAGTTGTAAAGGTTGACAGGGAAGTTAAAAAAGAAGAAAAGAATAAAAAAAGATTTCTCTATCTTACCCTCTATATAAAGGAAGGAGAACAGTATACATACGGCGGAATGACATTCAAGGGAAACAGAATTTTTTCTACGGAAAAACTGGAACATCTCGTGCGCCAGCATCCCGGAAAAATATTAAATAAGAAAAAGCTCAACGCTGATTTCCAGAGAGTATCTGATCTGTATTATGAAAACGGTTATATAGAAAATACTATTCAGCTTAATGAGAAGAGGGATGAAAAAACAAAGACAATTAGTTATGTAGTTAGTATTGTAGAAAGAGACAGGGCGCATATTGAAAGCATTATTTTTAAGGGAAATAAAAAAACGAAGGACTTTGTTTTATACAGGGAGCTTCCCTTTGAAATAGGCGACATCTTTAATAAGAAAAAAATCATAGAGGGCTTAAGGAATATCTATAATCTTCAGTACTTTACAAATGTATCTCCGGAGACTCCTCAGGGGAGCGCTCCAGGATTAATGGATTTAATAATTAATGTAGAAGAAACCAGTACAGCAGATATAAATATGGGTGTAACCTTTTCAGGGACAGAATATCCTATCTCCGGTACTGTAAAATGGTCGGAGAGGAACTTTATGGGAAGAGGACAAACTGTCGGAGTAAACCTGGAAGTGTCCCCTGTAAAACAGAATTTGGCATTTAACTTTATGGAGCCCTGGATGTTTGGCTACAGATGGCTCGGGGGTATCAACTTCTCTTTCCAGCATGCAAATATGCAGAATGTGCTTCAGGATATTCTGCCTCCGGTTTACAGTGATGCAGAGTATTTATATGCCGTGCCGGACCCGTATGACGGCCATTATGTTTTTTCGGAAGATACGACTTACCCGGATTCCGGTGGCACAGCGTACAATGCGGGCGATGCATTTCCCGGTGTACCGAGTCCCAATGATATAAGCACCTATAATTTAAAAACAGACTACCAGTACGCTGTCCAGAAGGGCGAGCAGATACCATCTCAGTACAAGATGAACTACAATTCTTACGATATTTCGGGCGGGGTCAACACCGGCTACAAGTATCATACATTTTTAGGCTGGCTGGGTACAAGCCTCGGAATATCCTCTACTGTAAGGCTCATTAATTACGACCCGACTATGTACCGGCCTTTTGATTATAATATAAGGACCAATTTAGACAGATGGAGTATTATCAATAAACTGGATACAAGTTTTTACTGGGATAAAAGGGATTTTTTCTTGAATCCGACAAATGGGTTTTTCCTTAATCAGAAGGTCGGATTTACCGGAGGCTTTCTGGGAGGAGGCAGACACTATATACGGACAAATTCCAGAGCGGACGGATATTTAACAATGTTTTCCATTCCTGTATTCGAGAACTGGGACTTTAAAATGGTTGCAGCAGCTCATACTGCCCTTTCATTGATTTTGCCACCCTTTGTTAATGACATAACAACGGATTTTACAGACCTTCTGTATATCGATGGAATGAATGTAGCTCGTGGATGGACAAGCGGTTATACGCCTGTAAGTTATGGAAAAGCGCTCTGGGACAACAGGTTCGAACTACGTATGCCTATTGCCGAGCAGTTTCTCTGGGGAGTGTTTTTTGCCGATGCTGCATCACTCTGGGAGGAAGTTGCCGATCTAAGCACCATGAAAATAGATGATTTTTTCTTTAGTATAGGCGCCGGGCTGAGATTTACAATTCCTCAGTTCCCTATCAGGCTTTATTTCAGCAAAGGTTTTCAGATTAAAAACGGTGAAATCAACTGGAAACCGGGAGATCTCGCCCTTGGCAATTTTACTTTTGATTTTGTTATATCTTTAGGGGGAGATAATTTTTAGAGACAGAATATTAAACTTAAAACTGATTTTTGTTTAAAAATATATAGGAGATTACAATGAAAAGAAGAATATTCATAGTAATATTTGTTTTTACGGTATTGTCGGGCAATCTTCTTTTTGCCGCACAGATAACAAAGGTGGGAATTGTTGATCTGTCAAAGATATATTCCATTTACTTTCGAGAGTCAAAGGAAGTAATAAAATTAGAAGAGCTTAAATCTGCATATCTCAAAGAAATTGCGGATAAAAGGGAAGAGATTAATCTGTTAAAAAGCGAGAAATTAGATGCGGAAAATAATAAGGATGAGCAGAAAGCGCTGGAACTTGATAAAGAAATATTTAATAAGGAGCAGTTTTTAAAAGAATACACGCAGGTTAAAACCCAGCAGTTAAGGCAGATGGCACAGAGTTTGTCGCAGTCTTCTCAATTTGTTAATGAAATTGCAGATGTAATTCAATACGTGGCAGAGGAAGAAGGATTTTCTCTTATACTAAAAAAGAGTGATCAATTTCTCTTTTGGACCCCGGAAATGGATATTACCGACAAGGTAATAAATGAACTGCTAAAACGTGCCGGCAGAACAAATGAAAGCAGTGCTCAGTAGATGTCCCGTTTGCTTGGTATAGATCTAGGAAGTGTACGGGTCGGTCTTGCAGTTACAGACCCCAATAGAATAATAGCATCACCATTTAAGGTGCTTAATTTCATATCTTCAAAGGAACTTGTTAAAGAAATTACAGATATCTGCAGGAATATGGATGTAGCCGAGGTTGTGATTGGGTTACCCTTAAGGGAGGACGGTACGGAAGGACCAGGGTGTAAAAATGCAAGGGAACTTGCCTCTTTACTTAAAGATACACAAGGTATAAAAGCAGAATTGTGGGATGAACGGTACTCAAGCAGAATAGCGGAGTCCTATATGAGAGAAATGGGAATAAAACAGGAAAAATCAAGAAAATATTTGGACAGTGTTGCCGCTTCGCTTATTCTTGAAAACTACATGAAATATAGGGATAAAAAACAATAATGCAGAGGAGGTGAATAATGAATGTTCTCCTTTCAGGAAACGAAGCTATTGCACGAGGTGCCTATGAGGCTGGTGCACTTGCAGCTTTTGCATATCCGGGAACTCCGAGTACAGAGATTATAGCGACAGTTGCTAAGGAGTACGGTGAAATTTATTCGGAATGGGCACCGAATGAAAAAGTGGCTCTTGAGACGGCAATAGGCGCATCTCTCTACGGTGCAAGAACACTTGTTGCGATGAAACATGTTGGGCTTAACGTTGCTGCGGACCCTCTGTTTTCTTTCTCGTACATGGGAGTACACGGAGGCGTTGTTATAGTAACAGCAGATGAACCTTCCATGTTTTCTTCCCAGAACGAACAGGATAACAGGTGGTACGGCCTTTTTTCTAAAATACCGGTTCTTGAACCCTCGGACAGCCAGGAGGCAAAGGAGCTTACAGTAGAAGGATTTTCCATATCGGAGGAATTCGATACACCTGTACTATTAAGAATAACAACAAGACTTGCACATTCCAAATCCATTGTAAGCTTAAAAAAGAGACATAAAACGGATACGGCTTTTAGATATAGAAAAGATTTTTCAAAAAATGTACTAATGCCCATGAATGCGCGTATTAAACACAGGCTGGTGGAGGATAGAATAGAAGAACTTAAAGAGTATTCCGAAAAGTTTTTATTTAACCGGATAGAAGAGGGAAAGGGAATAGGAATTATTACTTCCGGAATAGATTTTCAATACACACGTGAGGCTTTTCCAGATGCAGCTATTTTAAAAATTGTTATGACCCATCCGCTTCCAAAGGGAAAAATATCCAAATTCATAGATTCATTTAAGGGAAATGTAACAATAGTTGAAAGTCTCGACCCTTTCATGGAGCTCCAGATTAAAAGCTGGGGATATAGGGATGTTGTTGGGAAGGAAAAAACCGGAAAACTTTATGAATTATCCGTTGAAAAACTTCGCGAGGATTTCACTGGGCATGCAACACAGGCAGCAAAAGATGCTAATCTGC
>QNBI01000477.1 GCA_003641675.1 Spirochaetota bacterium
AAAGGGCCGCTTTTCTTCCGTAAAAAATAGTCCGCCTTTTCCCCGGTCTTTAAATCGACAAGCGAGTCACGCTCTACAAAAGCTGATCTTATAAAAATACGGCTGTCTTTTAATTTTTCAGAACGGATAAGCGAACACAGCATTTCACAGGCCTTTTTACCTCTGCTGAATCCATCTAAAACTTCTGTTGTCAGAGCAGGATGTACATACTTTGATATAGGAATATCATCCATGCCTACGACACTTACATCGTATGGTATTTTAACACCGGAGGCTAAAAGCCTTCCCATAAACGATATTGCAATATTATCCGAGGACGATACAACTACGCTTGGTTTCTCTTTGAGCGATAAAAAGTATTCCGCAGCCTCTTTACCGGCGGTATCTTCGTTAATACCTTCTATTTGTATGTCCCATTCCTGTTTAAATTGCAGATTAAAATCATTAAATGCCCTTAAAAAGCCTCTTTTCCTGTTTTTAATATATACAAGTTCCGGTGAACATTCTATTATTCCTATCCGTCTATGTCCTTTTTCTGTCAGATATTTAATTAAGGAATATGCATCCTCTTCGTGAGAAAAGGCGACACTGGGGTAATTTTTAAACTCGCTGCTGTAGTTCAAAAGTAGAACCGGCACCTTATCTGTAATTGACACAGAGTTTTTATGCATAGTATTGAAAGTTTTTTCATCTCCCTCTCTTAAACCCATTACAATAATTCCATCTACGCTCCTCTCTCCGGCCAGGCGCGGAAGAATTGCCGCTACAGGGCCTATTGCTATAGAAAGGCGTATCTCAAATTCCGTTGCTTTAACCGATATACCGCGCAAAGTTTCCATAGAAACATAATCCCTAAAATGATAGTTGGGATCAAGATTTAGAATAACACCGATAGTATTAGTTTTTTTTAACGATAAACTTCTCGCTGCAAGATTAGGGGAATAGTTATATTTTTTTATTACCTTGAGCACCCGATTTTTTAATTCCTCACGGACAGGAGTATTTCCCGTTAAAACCCTTGAAACTGTACTCTTCGAAACTCCTGTAAGTTTTGCAATATCAGAAATTGTCATACCGGTTATCCGTCTATTCTAAGCTTAACCTTTTTTCCTTCCCTGCTGGACCTGTATACTGCATCTATAATTCGCAAAATATTAAAACCTGCCTCCGCTGTGGTTCCTCTTCTCTGCTTTTCTAATCCCTCTTTACAGGCACTAAAATGGGCTAATTCATCCTTATATCCTAAAGATGCATGTTCATCTACTGCAGGCCTTGTCCATCCCTTTGTAAATTCCGCCTTTTCTACGGCATACCCGTATCCATCCATGGAAAAAATAGAAAGGGGATTGCCGAATGTAAGATCCGCCTTCAGAACTCCCTCTGTTCCGTATATTTCTACAGTATCATCCATCCCTCCCCTTGTTACATAATTTCCCTCTATCACCGCTCTTGTGCCGTCTTTAAATTTAAGTATCCCAATACCCCAGTCTTCCCCTTCGAACTGAGGGTGCATTAGATTATTTTGCCCCCCGTCAGAACAGCTCCCGATCACAGTTTCCGGCATCCCCAACAGGTGATAAAAAAACCCGGCAGGATGAATTGCCAGATGGATCATGGCACCACCGCCGCAGTATTTAATTTTCTGAGCAAAGGGAGAATGAGAACCGCTATGACTTTCTTTCCCCTTTAGATAAACAGGTTTTCCTATTCCGCCTTCCTCTATTATGGACTGAGCCCGAACAAGAGCCGGCGCAAATATCCAATCCTCAGCATAAAAATAATTTACACCGGTTTTCTGCCTTATTTCTACTATCTTTTCTCCGTCTTTTAAAGTAGTGGCAAAGGGTTTTTCACATACAACATCCTTACCGGCCTGCATAGCGGCAATGGATACCTCCGCATGGAGAAAATTGGGAACGCACACATCAACAATATCAATATCTTTATCCTTTACCATATCCATATAATCGTGGTATCCCTTTGGTATTGAATATTTCTTCATAAAAGCGTCTCGTGCATTGTCATCTATATCCGAAACAGCCGTTACTTCCACATTTCTAACTGTGCGCCAAGATTCCGCGTGAAAACTCCCGGCAAATTTTGCTCCTACAATACCGATTTTTATTTTAGCATTCATATTCTTCCTCCTGCCACCATGTTTATCGCTTTCCTCGGGCATACATCAACACAGGTTGAACAGCCGAGACATTTATTCGCATCTATAGTTGTAACATTACCGGGATGGCTAATAGCGGGGCAATGTCCGATATTCCAGCAGAGACTGCAGGAATTGCACCTGTCAAGATCTACAACAGCATAACCCTTGTGAATTGTTAACTCATCCGCAGGGGCTATATTTTTATGGAGAATACCCTTAAAATCATTTATCTTAGAATATCCCATATCTCTCATATATGCCTTTAAACTATTGATCATTTTGGGAAGCCAGTCAAAACCCCTTATCATGGTCTCCGTACATATCCACACGGCATCTGCACCTACCATAATCTGTTCAACGGCACTCTGCAGGTCGGAGACTCCTCCGGATCCGATAATAAATGGTTCCATGCCGAGGTA
>QNBI01000050.1 GCA_003641675.1 Spirochaetota bacterium
ACTTTGCCGGGGTTACATCAAAAGCAGGGTTGCAGGCAGTAGAGCCATTCGGGGCTATCTGTACAGCCGATATTTTTCCGCTGTTGTCCCTGCCCCTCACATAAAGAACCTCTTCCTCCGACCGTTCCTCTATCGGAATATCCCTGCCTTCATTACAAGTCCAGTCTATCGTTGCAGTTGGGGCTGCTACATAGAAGGGGATATCATTTTCATATGCAAGAACCGCCTTTTCGTACGTTCCTATCTTATTTGCAACATCACCGTTCCGAGCTATGCGGTCGCTTCCGACAATAACAAGGTCCACCTCTCCCCGACTTATAAAATAGCCTGCAGCGTTATCTGCAATAACAGCATAACGGATATTTTCTTCTTTAAGCTCCCATGCTGTAAGACGCGCTCCCTGAAGACGCGGCCTGGTCTCATCCACCCAGACAAAGGGGTCCTTTCCTTCCCTCTTTGCATAAAATACAGGCGAAAGAGCACTTCCCCAGTCTGTAAAGGCAAGCCATCCCGCATTACAATGTGTAAGAATTCGTGCTTTATGCTCTATAAGAGAAGACCCGATTTCTGCGATTTTTCTACAGGCGGCTGCATCTTCATCTGCAATAGTATTCGCCTCTTCAAAAGCTCTAATGCCGACATTTGACTTATTGGCCTCATTTAAGAAAGCACTGTAAACTCTATCTATACTGTAGAAAAGATTCTGCGCAGTAGGTCTGGTATTTTTAAGCCTCTCCCGTGCTTTTTCTACATATTTATCGGACGCAGATTCCAGAACAGCCTGCGCCATGCCGAAACCGCCCGCAGACCCTATTGCGCCGGCTCCCCTTACGACCATCGTTGATATGGCCTTCGCCGTATCCGTATGATTTCTGCATTCATATATCTCAAATTTATGGGGCAGAAGAGGCTGGTTTATAAGTTTCACAATGCCCTTTTCCATCCAGACTGTTCTGTAATGTTTTCCATTGACAAGCATAAAAATATGATAAATTCTTTCGCTTAATTAGGCAAGTACTTAAACAGACGACTAAAAGGGAACAAGCACTTGATAAACACTAAAAAATATTTAACTATACCCATAGCATGTATAATAGTCACACAAACCAATTACACATAAACAGGAAAATGAGTTTTGAATAAAAACAGGAAATTCAGGGGTTTTCTCATAGATGCAGATAATACCATATTCGACTTTGACCGCTCAGAAGAAGAGGCTTTTTATGAAACAGCCAGAGTCTTCGGCCTGCCCTATTACAATGAATCCATATATTCGACCTATAAGGCTATAAACGAAAATATCTGGAGGAAACTGGAGAGAGGGGAAATACAGTGGAAACAGCTCCAGGTAGAGCGTTTTAGAATATTTTTAACTTCCATAGGGAAAAAAGCGGATCCGGCAGAATTTTCTAAAGAATATCTTAACAATCTGTCAAAGAAATCATATTTAATCCCCCACGCTGCAGATGTAATCGCATTTCTATCCAAAAGGGCATCACTTGTTCTCGGTACAAACGGCATATCATTAGTCCAGCGTTCCAGACTTGCCCGTTCGGGAATGGAAATTTTCTTTCAGGATATTATTATCTCGGAAGAAATCGGTATATCGAAACCGGATCCCGGCTTTTATAAAAAAGCAGCTTCTAAGCTTCACCTTCCGCCCTATGAAATTTTATGTGTGGGGGATAATCCCGCATCGGATATTTTCGGAGGCCACAGAGCCGGATTCCCAACATGCTGGTACATCTATAAACCCATGCCTTTTTCTTACAGGGACTTTAAGCCCGACTATATAATAAATGATTTACGGGAGCTTAAAAACTTTGCCCCCGATCCATCTTAATTACTTTCTTTAAAGGAGATTTTGAATAAAATGCAGAATAAAAAACTTAAAAAAACCTACGATATTCTACTCATAGGTCATGTTTCCAAAGACATAATAATTGTAAAGGGCCGTACAACCAAAACACTCGGAGGGGCTGTATACTACTCTTCCATTGCAGCAAAAAGGTCCGGTTCTAATGTGCTCGTAATAACCAAACTCGCACACTCCGATATTGACATTTTAAGAGAGCTGGACAATGAGGAAATAGACTACATCCCTCTCGTCTCCACGCAGACTACATCTATCGAAAACATTTATTATACGGAAGATTTGGACAGAAGGAAAGTGACTCTTATTTCTCAGGCAGACCCCTTTAAAATAGAGGATATTCCGGAGTATAAGTCCTATATTTACCATCTTGCAGGACTTTTCCACGGCGAAATTCCTGACTCCCTAATCGAGCCTCTATCAACAAAAGGAAAAATTGCGCTCGATGTTCAGGGCATTCTCAGGAGAAGCGAGAACGGGAAACTTCTATTCAGAGACTGGGAAAAAAAATATGATTTGCTCCCCTATGTCACATTTCTTAAAACAGATACAGCAGAAGCGGAAATAATTGCGGGAACAGGGGACCGCAGAAAGGCGGCAAAAATTCTCTATAATATGGGCGCTAAAGAAATTATGATAACACATTCATCAGAGGTGCTTCTATATGACGGGCAAGACATTTATTCAGCCCCATTTACCCCCTCCAATCTTTCCGGAAGAACAGGCAGAGGAGATACATGTTTTGCCTCGTACCTTGCCTACAGATTAAACCACAGCATACAGCAGTCACTGGACTATGCAGCTGCCCTTACAAGCATTAAGATGGAAACCCCGGGACCTTTTAGAGGAACCGTAAAAGATGTTCTTTCAAGAATTGCAGGCAGTGCCTTATAGGTCAAGGACTGCTTTAATTTTCCACGATCCGGATCTGGAATCTTTGTAGAAATCATCAAATCCGACCTCGAATATTCTTCCGTCTTCCGACACAAGCTTAACAGACTTAACAAGAATATTTACTTCCAATATTTTCAGATTCTTTCCCCTCACCGCTATTCTCAAGCCCTCTGAGGGAAGCTCCTTCTTTATACTGCAGTAAGTATCATATTCGTAGGCCAGGCAGCAGAGTAGCCTGCCGCAGGGGCCGGATATTTTCATAGAGTTTAATGTTAAATTCTGTTCCTTCGCCATTTTAATGGATACCGGCATTAGTTTATCCGCAAAGGAATTGCAGCAGAAGGCCCTGCCGCATACACCGAGCCCCCCGAGTATCCTTGATTCGTCGCGGACTCCTATCTGTCTTAATTCTATACGCATTCTAAAAACAGCCACAAGTTCTTTGACAAGCTCTCTAAAATCCACCCTTTCCTCTGCTGTGAAAAAGAAAAGTATCTTGGCTTCATCTATAAGATAATGAGCCTGCACAAGCTTCATATCCAGTTTCTGTTCCTTTATCTTTTCCAGGCATATCCCGAAAGCTTTGTTCTCTCTCTTTTTGTTTTCCTTAAATCTAAAGATGTCTTCCTCTGTTGCTTTGCGGACAAATTTTTTAAATGTATCACTGTTCTCTTTATCTTCTATATTTACAATCTTCCCCTGTATGCTTCCAAGAGCATTACCGTATCTTGTTGTAATAATAACTTTATCACCCTGGTAAAGTTCAAAATCGCCCGTACAATATACAATCTCTGCGGAATTTGAATGTAATATTTTCACTCTGAAATAATCGCCTTTAGCAATAGCATCTTTTTTTATTGCTGTTGTTTTGCTTTCATCCATATATAAAATCCTGTATTTCTAAGTTATCAAGTTGACAAGCAGTCCATTTATTTCTTCTATGGCACTGAGAATACCTATCTGGTCTCTCTGATTCTTTAAAACCTCTGCTGCCAGACTTTCCAATTTTTTATCTATAACTTTTACTAAAGTAAACTTTTTTCTTCTAAGTATATTTACCCCGGAAATTTTTTCTTCAAGTGCAACCATTCCGTTGACAACCTTATTTAAAAATGCCCGCACAGCACTCTTATATTCCATTATATTATTCATATCCGGATGTTCTTTTAATTTCTCCCCCTGCTTATAAATGGTATCCAAGAGCTCTTCCAAATCTTTACGGGAATATTTCTTATCCGGATTTCTATCGTTAATATCCCTCTTTTCTTTAACAGATTCAATTAAGGATGGGAAATTCCCCCTTACTTTCAGAGTTTTTGTTTCTTTCTTTTTCTTTTCCGAACGCTTAAAAAGCCCTGAATCGCCAACAGATTCTATTCTATCCATTTATATTTATTGGTTCGATTTAGACAGTTGTTTGGAAATTAAAGCACCTTTCTGCCTTGCAGCGGTACGGTGTCCATTGTTATTATCTGCTCCGGTTCTATTTTCTTTTTCGGACTCAAGTTTGCCTGTATTTTCAAAACCATCTGCATTCTTTTCAACTGCAGGCTGATGTTCTTCTATTCTGCAGTTTCCGTCAAAGAGCACTCCTTCTTCTATAATGAGTCTTGGAGTTAATATATTTCCTATCATCATTCCAGTAGAAAGCAGTATAACCTTTTCCGTTGCAAATATATTCCCATGAATAACTCCGCCGACAACAACAGTAGCCCCGTATATGGTACAAACAGCCCTTCCGTTGCTTCCCACCAGCACCTTTCCCTTTGTCCGGACCGTCCCCGAAAAATCACCGTCTATCCTTAATAAACCGTTTAAATCGAACTCTCCCTTAAACCGGGTTCCTTCTCCTATTATCGAATTTATAAAAGCTTCTTCCTGATATTGACTGCTGCTCATATTTTACCTTGTTTTCCTTGCATATTTATCTACAAGCGGGCTTTCTATATTTAAGAACTGTAAAGGATCAACCACCTGAGTACCAATACGTACTTCATAATGAAGGTGCGGCCCTGTTGACAGCCCTGTATTTCCCATGTATCCAATAATCTGTCCCCTTCTCACATACTGACCCTTCTGAACAACAATTTTCTGAAGATGTGCATACCTTGTAAAAAAGCCGTATTTATGTTTAATCATAATATATAAACCGAAACCATTAACATCATTCCCGACAAGTTTAACTGTTCCATTTGCTGTCGCTACAATTGGCACACCATATCCCCACGCTATATCAATTCCTTTATGAAGATACCAGCCGCCTGTAAATGGATGAATATTAGGCCCGAAGTACTGTGTTACATTTCCTCTTACTCCCCTCAGAGGCCAAAGAGTAGGAATATCAACAAGCAAATCTTTCTGAGAGAGCAACGTTTTATCTATTTCTGCAAGCGGTTTTAAAGCATTATCGAGATACGAACGCAGACTTCTCAATTCGCTTAACTCTTTAAGACTGTCGTCACCGGCATTACCCAGACTAATAAAAGAGGAAAGATCGCCTCCGGCACTTTTTTCAAGATAGTTTTTCGCTTCCTGGGGGTTCATGGCAACAAGGACCTTGTCCAGCTGACTCTTAAAAAGCTTCATAGACTTTCGGAGCCGGGATATCTCCTCTTTGAAATTCTCCAGAGTCACCTCATTCTGCGAAAGACTGCCTGCAATAGAAGTGATTTCCCGGTTTGTACTTGTAAAGTGTGTTGTTAGTCCGAAAAACGAAATAAGCAGTACAAAAAGCAGAAAAATAAAAAATATCAGAGTAAAAACTGATATCTGAAAATTAAAAATATTCTTTTCAGAATGGGGAATAAACATTACGGTGAATTTCTGCTTTCCCTTCTGAAAAAAATTAGTAAAGAACATTCCTATCCTGCTCTTTACATGATGAGATTTCCGTCCTATTTTGCCTACAAAATCTTTCTCGATTTTCTTATATCTATTTACAGGCGACACAGCCTTATCTCTCCATATTTAGCTCATAATGAGACATACCAACTACTTTTTTTTAAAAGATTATCACGAGTTTTAATATTTGTCAAATAAATTGTTGACTACACCTCCTTTAGGTGTTATTCTTAAAACCACATTTTCAAATCTTAATTTTTCAACAAGTGGTAAAGTATGAGATTTTTTGATACACATGCACATATCGGACTTATTAACGAAGACCCTATAGAACAGCTTCTGATAGTAAAAGAGGCAAAACAGTACAATGTAGATGCAATAGTATCTATTTCTAATAATCTTAGAGATTTCTTTACTATTTATGACAATCTTAAAACTGCAACACATGTCTATCATAGTATCGGCGTTTCTCCGTCAGAAGTTACAAATCCGGGCAATGATTGGGAAACTAAACTGGAAGAAGGCTCTAAATTAGAAAAAATTGTCGCAATAGGCGAAATAGGCCTGGACTACTACAGAAAATACGGTGATAAGGATTCCCAGATTGAACTTTTTATAAAACAACTTGAAATAGCAGACAAGTTAAACCTTCCAGTTGTTATACATAACCGGGATTCGGGCCAGGATATACTCGAAATTCTCCGTGATGAGCTGCCGGCTCGGGGAGGAGTACTGCACTGCTACTCGGAAGACTACGAATATGCAAAAAAGGCACTTGAACTTAACCTCTATATTTCTTTTGCAGGCAATGTGACTTATAGAAATGCACGGAATCTTCACGATACTGCAAAAAATATTCCCATAGAAAGGCTTGTCATTGAATCGGAGTCGCCTTTTATGGTACCTTCTGTTTACCGAGGAAAAAGAAACAGACCGGCATATATCGTGGAGACAGCAAAATATATTGCAAATCTCAGAGATATAGAGATTGATGAGCTGACAGAAACACTTTTTAAAAACAGCTGCCGTCTTTTCGGCCTGGACCCGTCTTCCATAAAGTAGCAGTACAATTAACACATAAAAAACTAAATATGGTGTTAGAAGCACATACTTCCGCACATTTAAAACTCCCGGGTAAAATTTTTCTAGCACCCATGGCAGGTTTTACGGATACAGCTTTCCGTACTATTTGCATTAGAAGAGGAGCAGCACTCGTTTTCACAGAGATGGTATCTGCAGAAGCCCTCGTTAGAAAGAGTGAGAAAACTTATAAACTGCTCAAAAGAGGCGATGAGGAAAGCTATTGGGGAATACAGCTTTTCGGCTCCGATCCGGATGTCCTGGGCAGAGCAACAGCCTTGGTAAGCAATTTTAATCCGACAATCATAGATTTAAACTGCGGGTGTTCCGTGCCGAAAGTGCTAAAAACCGGCTCCGGCGCTGCCCTGTTAAAATACCCTGATAGATTATACAGTATTATCAGTGCCATGAAACAGAACACAGAAATTCCCATATCCATAAAAATACGCTCCGGCTGGAATTCGGAATCTATAAATTATCTAGAAATAGGGGAAACAGCTCAAAAGGCGGGGGTTTCATTAATTACTATTCACCCGCGTACACGGACTCAGGGTTTTTCCGGCAGAGCGGATTGGAGCCAGATAGAAATTTTAAAAAAACACCTTGAAATACCTGTTACAGGATCGGGTGATATTTTTCTATACAGCGATATAGAAAAAATGTTGGAGCAGACTAATGCAGATGCAGTAATGGTAGCAAGAGGCGCAATAGGGAACCCTTTTATTTTTGAAAAGAACTTAAAGGGTAGATCTCCCGATTATAACGAAATATTTAAGACAGCGCTGGAACACGTTAAATTAGCGGTAAAGTACAAGGGTGAAAAATCGGGCTGCAAAGATCTGCGTAAACATATAACGGCATATTCAAAAGGCTTTCCGGGTTCTGCGGAATTCAGAAAAAATATTATTCAGGCATCAACCTTTGAAGATTATAAAACGATAATAGAAGAGTATGTAATGAAGTTATCGAAGGCGGTTTAATTTTTACGTATTTCTTTACACCGCGGCAACTTGTTGTTGCAATAGGCAGACAAATAAAATAGAATGTAACTTTTAAGAGTAATATAAGAGTAACGATATGGCCGGATTAATAGACGCTATACGCGATTTAATGGATAACCTATTTCACAGAGACCCGAAGCAAATCCAAAAAAGAAAAGAGCTTCGGAGAATTGCGGACTATTTAAAGTCTGTCCGTCCAGCATACTATAAACCGGGAAATCCGCTTGTTCTCCCGGGTTTTGCAGCTATCCTTTACGATTTTACAAAACTTCTCCTTCCAATACATAACCTTTTATCTAAAACTATTGCCAACCCCGATCCTAAACTCTCCGCGCTCTATAAAAACTATCTTGTACAGAGCCGTCTGCCTGAAAAAGAAAGAAATAAACTTAAAACATTTACATACGAACTTATTCAGGAACGCATACTTAACTCGGTATCACCGGAGTCGGAATTAAAATTAATAGGTAATGAATTTCAGAGTATTATGAGGCTCTTTTCCACCCCTGAATTTGGCAATTTTGATATTGAATATAACCAGCTGGAAAAGCTAAAGTCCCTTTGCAGCCTGGATTATGAAAAAATACTTAATCTATTCGACTCCAAATTGAGACTCTCATCGCCCAAGTATAAACCATCTTTCTCTCCTGTACCCGCCGAAGATATTATAAACGACATACTTGACATTTACTATTTAATCTGGGGATTCGAAATTTCTCTTGGTATTGAAAAAAACCTTTTACTGCTGCTGGAAAGGTTTAAAAAGACAAATACAGAAGAATTTAAATTCAGAATTAATAAAATTATAAACAGATTGCAACAGCTTTTAAAAAAACATTTATCCTCCACTACACTTCTCTTTTTAATCCGCGCAATAAAAGAAGACCCGTTCTATACCCCGCCGGCGGATAAGGAAATGCATTTTTATCTGGAAACTTACAAGAAAAAACTTACCGATCAGTTTCAGCATATTCGCGACCGTATTATGAGGGAGCGCAGGGAGGATGCTATTGCACAGGATTTAAAATCTTTATTCGGCAATGCCGAGCTGTTAAAGGTGCAGGGATACTCGGAAGAGTTTAACGATATTCTAAGCGAGGACGGATTTGAAACCTTTAAATATATTAAACCTCTAATGATAGTAAAAAGCTTTGCTGTAGGTAAATTTGAGAGGAATATAAGAGAAAATGTCAATAAACTAATTGTGGAAGGATATTTTGAAAGTGAAGCATTCCAGAACAAGCTTTCCAACCTCTACTACACATGTGAGAAA
>QNBI01000051.1 GCA_003641675.1 Spirochaetota bacterium
AAACGATACGTACATTTCCGCCAGCCATAAAGCGCGAAAGAGATATCCCCCTGGATCCCGGAACTTTAAGCATATCTCCGAAAGTAGCAATAACGGCCCGGCCTTTTTCGGCAAGATTTAAAGCGTTATCTATATAGCCTGTAGATGTAACACAGACAGGACATCCAGGACCGGAAATGAGATGAATATTGGAAGGCAGAATAGAGTGTATCCCCGCCCTTCGAATAGATACTGTATGTGTCCCGCAGACTTCCATGATATTAATATGGCGCTTGAGGTGTAGCGCCGATTCATTTATCTCCGCCTTAAGCCTATCAAGGGAGGTATCGCTGTACATATTTTAATTGTCTCCGTTATCAGCGGACCGGGTATAAGCATTCCGGGCCGGGTTTTTAATTTCTGCTAATTTGGTAAAGAGTTTAAGCCTCTCCTGTGCCTCTGTGTAGTCAAGTATTTCTATGGCAAAACCTGCATGTACAATTACATAGTCGCCTTCTTTGGGATTTTCCAGCAGTGATATATCTATATCTGCCTTAACATTGCTCTGTTTAACGGTGGCAGTGGTTTTGTTTTTAATATTTATTATTTCCATTGGAGTGGCAAGACACATTCTATTCCTCTCTGTAATTAAAATAAACCTGCCCAAGGGACAGCCCCCCGTCTCCGGGAGGGACGGCTCTGTTTAAAAAAACATCATATCCTTTATTTTTAAGTTGTGGAACAAGCAATTCTCTTAAAATAATATTTTGAAAAACTCCGCCGGAGAGTGACACGTTTTTAATGCCTGTTAATTTATGCATTTTTTCAACCCCTCTTATAGATGCCTGAGCTATTGCATTGTGAAACATCCATGCTAAATAATCTTTCCTGCGTTTTTTTCTCTCGTCTAAAAGCTTTAAAAGAAGAGCGGAAATGTCAATATAAAAGGTACTGTTATCCGGATTGTCTTTAACAACTAGAAGTTTTTGCCATTCATCGGGAAAGTCATGCGGGTTGGAATCGTACAGATAGTGCAATGCAATTCCCTCTAATTTAACTGGGCCTTCTCCTTCGTAAGTTACATTATTTACAAGATCAAGTGCAGATGCAGCGGCATCAAAAATTCTGCCGAGAGAAGATGTGAGGGGGCTGTTTATGCGTTTATTAAGCATTTCAAGAATTATATCAAACTGATTCTCCGATAAATCAGATATTTCGCGCAAAGATTTAAACAGTAAATCGGGGCTCATTAGGCTGTGCAGGGCTGCAGCAAGAATCCGTACGGGGTGTCTTATTGCCGCTTCTCCCCCCGGAAGCGGGATATAGCCGAAATGTCCCAGCCTCTGAAAGCGTGAACGTTCTGCTAAAAGGAATTCCCCTCCCCATATGGCGCCGTCTGTCCCGAACCCGGTTCCGTCAAAGGACAGCCCCAATGTCTCTGATAAATTGTTTTCCGCCATTACAGAGAGAATATGGGCATGATGGTGCTGAACCTCAATCTTGTTTTTAAAAGAGGACTTACGTGCCCACTGGGAGGAATTATACAAAGGGTGCATATCATAGATAACAGTCTCCGGGCTTGCATTGTACAGCTTGAGAATATTTTTAATCTGATTTTTAAATTCTTTCTGTGCTTCGGGGTTATCAAGGTCGCCTATATAAGGCGAAAGGTAAATATCGTTGCCCTTAAGCAGTGCCGGGGCGTTTTTTAAATCTCCTCCGGCCCCGATTACCGTTTCCGGGCTTTTATGCAGAATGTGTATTAACCTGGGAACAAACCCACGTGACCTTCTTACAAGAACCATCCCTGTACTATTGCCCCTTCTTACGATGGAATCGTCCGTTCTGAAGAGTATTCTCCTGTTATTGTACAGAAAAAGTTCAGCAATACCATTAAGTTTTTCTAGCGCTATTTTAGGGTCTATGACAATCGGTTCGTCTTTTCGGTTCCCGGAAGTCATTATTAATGATTCGTATTTAATTTCTGTATTGGGGTGTTTAAAGAGGAGCAGATGTAGAGGAGTGTAGGGGAGAAATATTCCAAGGGTTTTGGTATCTGAAACAAGGGTATAATTTTCCGGAATGTTATCCCTGCAGGGAAGTATAAGAATAGGGCTTTCTGGTGACTTTAGTATATCCTTATCTGGCTGTTCCAATACTGTAAGTTTTTCTGCAGTTTCCAGATTTTTTACCATAAGTGCAAATGGTTTCTTTTCTCGGTTTTTAACAGCACGAAGCTTAATAATAGATTCTCTTTTCAGGATGTTTACTGCAAGGTGAAATCCTCCTATGCCCTGTATTGCAACAACTGCACCTCTGTTAAGAGCTTCTATTGTATTAATAACAGGGTCTCCGTTAATTTTAGTCCCGTCCGCATGGATAAGGGTTAATACGGGTCCGCAGGCATCGCACGAATTTGTCTGGGAATGGAAACGCCTGTCCATGGGGTTTGTATATTCGGCCAGGCATTCCGTGCATTGGGGAAAATCGATCATAGAGGTTGTTTCTCTGTCAAAGGGAGTGTCTTCTACAATCGAATATCTCGGTCCGCATTGGGTGCATGTTATAAAGGGGTATAAAAATCGTCTGTTTTTAGGATCGAAAAGTTCATTCTTACAGTCGTCGCATATTGCAAGATCGGGAGGAATCGGAGGAAAATTATATGCTGTTGAAAGGCTCTCTACTATAGAAAACGAGCTCTCTTTGACAGGAGAAATTGTTTCTTCGATGTAAGTTTCTATAAGTGCAGAGGGAGGAAGCATCTCTTTAAGATGAGGGTAGAATTTCTTTACAGCATTTCGGCTGCCTTGAATTTCCGCAACGACTTCGGATCTTCTGTTCTGAACAAAACCTTTTAAACCAAGTGATACAGCGCATCTGTAAATGGTAGGTCTAAAACCCACACCCTGTATAATCCCTTTAAATGTGTACCGCAGGCGAATATTATCATTTTTGTAAATAATTATATTGACTCCAAATTATAATATGCTCTATTACTAGTATATTTAATTTTGGACTTTTAATCAATAAAGCTGGCGGCAGATTGACGCATTAAATATTCTCTTATACAGTTAAAAGAAATTCCGGGAGGTTTTTAAATGAGACAAGTTATATTAAAGGCAAATGATTTTGACGGATTTTTAAGCCAGAGTGACAAACAGAGCATAGAATTCATGGATAAAATGTATGCCGAGACTTTGCCGTATTACGGGAAACTTGAAACCGAAAAAAACAACGGTGAAAAAACACGTGCAAAGGAAAAGTTAAGATCACTTTACAATGAAATGGGTAAGATGATGCAGAGTATTACCAATAAAGAACCCAATATTCATGTATATTCTTTCGAAACACCCCACAGTATTCACGGAGAGGCATCAAGATTAATTGCTAAACTCAGGAACCCGGAAACAGAACACCCTGAGTTTGTGTACTATATACAGAGGGCTTACGAGCTTCTCTTTAATCTCGCCTTCGGCGGAACGGAGGACCGGAGAAAGAACTATATCTTTATAAAAACGGCTGTAAATATCCCTGTTCAACACTATGCCGTTCATAAAATACCCTATGTGGATGATAAAATTGAGAACAGCGTTATGTGCGTCATGCTTAGGGGTGCTCTGCTGCCCTCCATGATAATGTCCAAGGAAATTCAGGAATACTCTTCTACAAACTATGTAACACCCTTCGCCTTGTTTAAAATACACCGCGACGATACAAAGGATGAGTACAATATGGAGTATATTCTGGACTTGGACAGATCTCACTTTAATCTGGAACAGTTGGACGGAAAGGACCTTGTCTTTGCCGATCCTATGAATGCTACCGGGGGAAGTCTAATAACAATTATGCAGTACCTTAAGGAACAGAAAATTAAACCGAAATCCATACGTTTTTTTAATGTGATATCAGTGTTGAAAGGTTCTTTAAGAATTGTGAGAGCGATTGATAATGCGGAGATTTATACATTGTGGATGGACCCTGCTTTGAATAAAAGGGCGTATATTGTGCCCGGTTTGGGTGATGCGGGTGATAGAATAAACGGGATGGACAGGAGGGAATACCCTAGAGATATTATACAGCTTATAGCGGATTACGGGGTCAACATTACATCTCTGTATAAATCGCAGGTGAGGAAAATAGAGGAAACAGTTCTGTACAGATCTAAAGAATAGAGTTCTACTGCCCCAGATTTTCCCTTACCTTATCTATAAGAACCTTCGGGTCTATCGGTTTTTCCAGGAATTCATTAACCGGTAGAAAATCTTCATCCCGCTCCTTGTCGAAGGAGAAACCTGTTTTTTGGGAAACACTCGTTGCCATAATAACGGGCATATCGTTAAGATCTTTGTTTTGTTTTAGTTTGTAAGCTACCTGAAAACCCTCATCATCTGTGTTCATCATAACATCCAGGATCATAAGATCCGGTTTTTTATCAGCGGCTAATTTAAGCCCGTCATCTCCATTTGTCGCCCATAGCACCTCGTAGCCTTCCGCCTCGAGCACTATCTTCATGGATTCAAAAATATCTTTATCATCGTCAACTATAAGTATTTTCTTTTTCATTTATTTCTCTGACCTCCTTCAATATCTCCTTGATTATTTTGTTAAGATTAATTAAAACATTTTTGGAAATAGCATCGCCGTAATGTATGGAACCAAGTTGAACGGCAAGTATTTTGACAAATTCCGAATATCCAAATTCGTCGGCCATATCTAAAACCTGCACAATATTAAAGCCGTGAGTAGAAACAGCCCTTAAATCGATATTTTTTCTAATATCCGGTATTTTTAATAATCTATATTCTCCCGGTGGAAGGTTCATCTCTGCAGCGTCAATTAAGATAACAGGATTGCCCTCTGCTATTACCGCACCTGCAAGTATTGGGTCCTGTGATGCATCCATGAGTTTAATATTAATATTTAAAGGTTCTGCGACAGGTTTTACCATGGTTTCATAATTTTCACGCAGATATTCAATAATATAGGGCCCTAATGCATCGTCGCCCATGAAACTGTTTCCGAGGCCTATAATAGAGACAGTTTTTTGCTTAACCTTAAAGACGGCTGGTTTTTCCAAAATGCTTCCCCGTTTATTCAATATATTTTACATCCAGAAAGTGAACAGAACATGAAATGCAGGGATCGTATGCACGTACAAGCATTTCAAGAGTCAGTGTCATCTTATCTTTATCGAGTTTGTTGTCTATCATCCATGGAACGAGCTGTTTCATATCGTCGTCGATATTCTGTGTATTTTGATTGGTGGGAATAACACAGTTTGCCTTTACAATACGTCCTCTATTGTCATAGGTGTACTCATGAAACAAGATGCCTCTGGGTACTTCTGTGCAGCCTATGCCTGTTCCTTCGTGCAGTTTGGAAGGTACATATGGACGCTCCGGTTTAATTCCGGTTGAGAGCAGGTTATCGATAATTTTAAGAGATTCCTCTGTAACATGGATTGTTTCAACAAGCTGGGCTACCGTATTAAGAAAAGGATTTGTAACTATCGGTTTCATTCCCAATGCATCTGCTACCTGCTTTGCCAGCGGGTTTAGTTTATCGTAAT
This sequence comes from Spirochaetota bacterium, assembly GCA_003641675.1. Lineage (GTDB taxonomy): Bacteria > Spirochaetota > Spirochaetia > SZUA-6 > SZUA-6 > SZUA-6. The sequence goes on from QNBI01000051.1 coordinate 5,549, forward strand.
TGTTGTTAAGTCTGGCCATAGCTCCTACTGCGTAGGAGGAGCGTTTGTGTTTGGCATGCTTTGCTGTGGAGTGGGGTACTATAAACTCGTTTGTTATAGTTCTGTATTCGGTATCCGGCACCCGTCCTGTGTCTGTTGATGCTATATCTCCTTCGTAGAATGCATATTCGCTGTCTGTCCGGAGCCCTACATATTCTGTTTCCCTTGTAAATGAAGGAAATTTATCGGCAAGGGATTTAAACAGTTCAAAAGATGCCTTTGCATCGGGAACCATCTGATTCTCCAGTTTATCCTTTATCCATTTGAGCTGTTCTTCTGTGGGAAGTTTTGTAAACCCGCCCGGTATAACCCTGTTGGGGTGTATGGTGCGTCCTCCTATTATATCGCAGATATCGTTGGAAAGGCGCTTCATCCTTAACGCCATTTTTACTGTTTCCGGATGTGTTTTTGCAAGAGGAACAACAGAAGGAGCATTAAACAGGTCCGGTGCGGCAAGAAAGAATATATGGAGAATATGGCTCTGCATAGTAGCTCCGTATATAAGAAGCTTTCTTAAGAGAACGGCCTGCTCGGTTACTTCAAAGCCGAGTGCTTTTTCCGTTGCCTTTACAGACGTCATCTGGTGTCCTACTGAGCAGATACCGCATATTCTTGAACTTATAACTGCAGCGTCATTGTACGAATAGCCTTTCATCATAGCTTCGAAATATCGTGGAGGTTCAACAATTTCAAGTACAGATTTTACAAGTTTACCGTCCTTTAAATCTACAACAATATTACCGTGCCCTTCGACGCGCGTAACATAGGGGACTTTTATGGATAAATTATTCATAGCTTTTTTCCTCCATGTTTATATAGTTTGAGTTGAACATATAGAACCTCTTCTTAATCTGATCAACTGACAGCTTATACTTTTCCATAACTTCTTTAGCTGCATTTTTATTAATATCGGGAACAAGGCCTCTGCAGCCGTAACAGTAATGACCGTTAGAAGGACACGCAGCTCCGCAGCCGGCACGTGTTATGGGACCCATGCAGGCAATGCCATAGTCGTAAAGGCACTCGTTTTCCTTTGCCTTACACTCAACGCATACCGAATATTCCGGTATTTCCGGTATTTTACCTGTAAGGATGGCGCTTAGCACTTTCTTAAGCTCCTGATTGTCGATTGGGCACCCCGGAACAAAATAATCCACCTTTACAACGTCCGAAACGGCCTGTGCTTTAATGGATGGAAAGAGATATTTATCCTCGCCATAAACGGTCTCGCGTACCTCATCCTGATCCATATTGTTCCTTATGGCGTTTATTCCGCCTATATGGGCACATGAGCCGAGGGCAACGACAATCTTTGCCTGGCGTCGTATCTTATGAATTCTCTCCACACAGTGTGGTGTGCTTATTGAGCCTTCTATAAAGGCTATTTCATAATCTTCTCTCTGGTCGGATATGGCTTCCCGGAAATTAACAAGCTCTATAAGATCAAATATGTCGAGAAGATCGTTTTCAAGGTTTAGCTTGGAAAGCTGACATCCCTCGCAGCTTGTAAAATCAAAAAAGGCTACTTTAGGTTTACTCATTATATTGCCTCCTTGAGGTCTTCAATATAAGCGTAGTTAAACACGGGCCCCTCCTGACATACGTAAATATTGTTTATCTGGCAGTGGCCGCATTTACCCACTCCGCATTTCATCTTCCGTTCAAGTGAAACATATATCTGGTTGTTTTTGAGCCCCTTGGACCGAAGAGACAGTATAACAAACTTATACATAACTGGCGGCCCACAGACAGCGGCAACTGTTCTGTGAAGGTCGAGCTTTAAATCCGGTATAAGTGTTGTTATAACTCCTACATTTCCGCTCCATCCTGCTGTTTTTCTATCTACGGTAACATAGCATTCTATGTCATCCCTCTCTTCCCACATTTTAAGCTCTTTACGAAACAGGAATTCCTCTTTTGTTTTAGAGCCGTAAAGTATAATAACTCTCCCGTATTTTTTTCTTTCATTAGGGTCTATGACCGTATTAATCAGTGAACGGAGAGGTACAAGTCCTATTCCGCCTGCTATAATGACAATATCCTTGCCTTCGAATTCTTCTGTTTTAAATCCGTGCCCAAAGGGGCCTCTAATTCCGATCTTATCTCCCTCATTCAGCCTTTCCATGGCCCCGGTTACATTACCCACATTTCTTACCACCATTTCAAAGGAACCTTTCTTAAGGTGAGACGAAGAGATTGAAATCGGAGCTTCTCCGATTCCGAAAACAGATACCTCGACGAATTGTCCGGGTTCATGGCCTAAATCCCTGCCCCCGGGTAGTTTAATATCGTAGAATGTTTCAAGTTCGGTCATTTTTTCTTTTTTAATTATGCTTGAAACTTCCGGTACGTAAATATTTTTTGCTTCCATTTAAAAGACCTCCTCTTTCTATAAAAGGGCATTCATGACATCAACTATATTGATGTCTGCAGTACATTGACGTACACATCTGCCGCAGCCGACACAGAAGGGCCTTCCCTTGTCGTCCATTATGTAGGCGAATTTCCTGGACATTCTATGTCGTACTCTATCGTGACGTTTCTCTCTGAAAGCCTCACCTCCTGCCACCTCTGTAAAACCGAGTATCTGGCAGGAATCCCACCTTCTTGACCGTTCCCCGTTTTCTGTACCGAGTTCAACCTCGTCCGATACATCGAAGCAGTAGCAGGTGGGGCAGACAAGATTGCATGTACCGCAGGAGTAGCATTTTTCGGCCGTTTTTTTCCATATGGGGTGGTTATAGGCTCCATGGAAAATTTCTCTTATCCCTGCAACTGACTGCTTAAGTTTATTCTTAAAATGAACAACGGGGTCTTCGCTGTAATTGGAATCTTCAAGAAATATTGACCATTCCTTTACGATTTCAGCACCCTTAGCCGTGAGCGTTTCCACTCTGTAATGGTTGTTGTGTTTGGTTAAAAATATATCGAAGCCTTCCTTTAAATCGGTAGGAATTCCAACCGATTCTGCAAAGTGATAATCATCCGGGTTATATGTAACGCCGATAAAAATGTTGTTTTCTCTTTTCTTAAGGTAAGTTTCGTCCTTAACACCGGTGCCGAAGGCATAATCGAGTCGAAACACTCCCTGAAGCTCATAGTTGTGAATACCAAAAAAAACAGTTGGTTCAACTTTAATCTCCGGTGCATGAAATTCGGTTTTGCCGATGTTGTATTCAACAATTGTTTCGCGCGGCGGAAGAAAGAACTTCTTTAGAGGAAGAATTGTCGTATTATAGTCCAGAACAACCTCTTTCGGGTCCTCAATTGCTTTAAATACGAAAGATTTGCCTTTGGTAACAGGTGCAATAACTCTGTATTTTTCTTTAAGCAAAGTAATTATATCAGGTATTTTTTCCCGGG
>QNBI01000478.1 GCA_003641675.1 Spirochaetota bacterium
ACTTGGAACCGGGAATGCACCTCGGTGAAGATTTATTTAGGGCAAGTGACAGAAGGAAAAGGGTCCCCCTCTTTTCCTACGGTATTCTGCTTACCGAAAAGAATATTCAACAAATACAGAGACTTTTTGAGCCTGGCAATTTTGTCTATGTGTTTGATAAGGATGAGTTAAAAATAATACCGGAACGAAAGGGAATAAACGCTTTCGATTCCAAAGAAACGGACAAAGAAAAGGCCAAGGAGAAAAAAGAAGAAGAGTATATAGTACCTGCAAAACAGAAACTTATGTTCACAAAACCAGTTCCCTATGATCTGCTTAAGAATGGAGGTTTCCGGAGAGAAAAAGCAGTAGATATGTATAATGACTCGATATTTCAGAGTGAAATATATAAAAATACAAAAAAAATATTTAAGAACTATTTTTCCAAGGTGTCTTCCGTACTTTCTTCTTTTGTTTCTACGGGCGCAATTGATGAGGCCGGTGTTATGAATGTTGCACAGGCTATTACTTCGGATTTGGTAGAGGGAACAGACTATTTTGACCCTTCTCTGGTGTATATGGTAGAGCTGGAAGAGTGGGACCAGACAACCTTTAATCATTCTTTCGATGTAGGGGTTATTACTCTTTTTGTAGCATCGCATATTAGCGACCAGTATGAAGAGCTGACATCGCTTTTTATAGCGGGACTTCTGCATGATGTGGGGAAATTTATCTATTCAAAATTCAAGTTAAATGATATGGATTATATAATTAAGAAGCAGGACAAATTAACCAAAGAAGAGTACGAACAGGTGAAGAAACATGTGGATGTAGAAAACTACATTAAGGGTTGGTTCCCGAATTTGCCTGTTCGTCTGCGGGATAATATTCATTACGGAATTATTGAGCATCATGAACGGTTTAACGGCAAAGGATACCTTAAAGGTAAGAAGGGGCAGAACATATCTTTTGCAGGAAGACTAATTGCAATATGCGATGTTTATGATGCACTTATTCGGAGGAGGAGTTATAAATCTCTGCTTACGCCGTCTCAAGCTGTAAAACTTTTATTAAAGATGAACGAAGAGGGGCGGTTTGATAAGGGAATATTTAAATATTTTTTAAGTGCAATGGGAAGATTTCCCACAGGCGGAGTTGTTATGACCAACCAGGGGATAGCGGTTGTCTCTGCCCAGAATGTAAACAATCCGGACAGGCCCTTTTTAATTTTTGCAAATAGTGTGGAAGAAGTTAACAGCCTGAATGAACCGGATATAGAGATATCGGACATGTAAAAAACTAAAGCATATTTAGTTTTTCTATCATGATCTTGATTCTATGTGAAAGTGAAAGAAAAAATCTCTTTGTCCATTGGGGGCTTGCTGAAAAAATATCTGCAAAATCTTTTTTGGAAAATACCAGTACTTCAACCTCGCCTTTAGCAATTACTGTAGCAGACCTTACGGATTTATCGAAGAAACTCATCTCTCCGATAATTTCTCCTGCACCAAGTGTTGTTAGGACTTTATACTTGGTCCCCATTTTTCTTGTAATATATACATTCCCCTTCTGTATCCAGAATATTTTCTGTTGAATTTCACCCTCTTTAATTAATATCTGTTTATCTTTATAAACTTTTCCATACTTATCTATAATTTGTTCGTCTATTGCTTCTTCCGCCTGAAAAGCAATTTTCATAATGTCTTCATAATTTTCGTTCATGTTGTATCGCCTCTTATAAGACCTAGTTTCTCGCCGAATTCTGCATTGAGAATTCTTAATAAACGTGTTAGCCCGGTAATAGAAATATATGTAAGCTCCCACGATACAGAAGATGCAAGGTAAAAATTGTCTACGTCCCATGTATAAAACAAAGATTTTTCCATGGCATAGGCATTTGTTAGCCTTGGGCTTTCGGTAAGAGGCTCTACAATTCCAAATACACTATCCGGTTGGAGATATAGGGGGAATTTTAAGCCGTCGTTTAAGGCAATTTCAATTTTTACAAGTCCTGCTATTATATAGAAGATGGAGTTATTTTTGGGCGGAGTTCCTGTTTTATAGATAGTTGCTCCCGGTTCATAGGTGATTTCATTTCCGTACTGAAGATATGCTTCTCTGTTTTCCATATGTTTTCTCTTTAAGACTTATTTATCTTTTCGACACAATGATAGCTTTTTATTGAATTCTTTTAATTTTTCTATTAGAATAATGTACTAATTTTTCCCATATATTTGGAGAATTTTAATGGAACATATTATTAAAGCTCACAGACAGGAATTCGGAAATAAACCGGAAATAATAGTACAAGCTCCAGGTCGGATAAATATAATAGGAGATCATACAGATTACAATGACGGCTATGTTTTCCCTATGGCTATAGAGAGGTATATATGGGTTACACTTTCAAGGAGGAAAGATTCTTATATTCGGTTTTATTCCATAGATCATGAGGACAGAAAGAGGGTGAATCTTCAAAATCTGCGTTATAAAAAAGAGGACAGGTGGGCAAATTACTGCAAAGGCGTTCTTAGTGTGTTCCGTAATAAGGGTTATAGTATAGGCGGTTTGGACATGACAGTTACGGG
>QNBI01000479.1 GCA_003641675.1 Spirochaetota bacterium
AAAAGCTTTTGCAGAGGCGGACCCGATAAAAAAGTTCATGAACATTGTTACAAGATAGATTAGAAGCGCTGCAAAGAACGGCGGGGTTCCCTTTATTACTTCGGATGCATTAAAGAGAATGGTATCCATAATACCGCCTAATGTGACTATATATTTCACGCTCATGGCGAGCATAATAAGAAAAATAGCCGGAAGAATGGCAATAATGCCTTTAACAAATATTCCGGCAATTGTTCCGATACTCATTTTTCTTAAGAGCCCTGCACCAACCCCTGCAATAAAGAAAAGGAATCCCATTATGGGAAAAGCAAGGAAGGCTATGGATTCTATCTGGCTGCTTGCCAGTACAAGGATAACTGCAAGGATAATCCATACAGCAACCCATTTCACAGCCGGCTTCATTCCCGGGATATTCTCTAAACTCGGTAGTTCTCCTTTGCTTTGGTTTTGTTCCAACTCTCTTCTAATATCAGCGTCTTCCTTATAGACAAGAGATTTTTCCGGTGTTATTTCCACTTTGCGTGCATAGTGTCGTACAAAGAGAAGTACTACAGTATAGACGGTAAAAAAGAATATTATACGCAGCCATGCACCGGAAAAAACGGGAAGCCCTGCTATTTTCTGTGCGACCCCTATTGTAAAGGGGTTTGTTATAGAGGATGCAAATCCGAATGCCATGGGCAGCAGGCTCATTCCAAGGCCGGTTAGTGAATCCCATCCAAGGGCAAAGGAGAGAGGGACAATAATAACTATCATGGGTACCATGCTTTCGTAGATCCCCATAACTGCGGCAACAAACATAAAAAAAAATATTGTTATAGCCATTAGTAGATATTTCCTCGATTTAAAACGCCGAACAATGGAATCGAGTACTGCTTTTAGAATTCCTCCCTGCTCCAGTATGTAGAATGCACCGCTTATGAGAATAAGGAGCAGGATAATTGTATCTACAGTGAGGCTGTCGTTTCCCCAGAGTATTTCGAAGGGAGCTGTGAACCATCTGTATACGGGGAGTATCTTTTTCTCCTCCGGGCGGTAGGAACCCGGAACAACAATTTCACGGCCCTGAAATAGTTTCCTCTGGTAGCTTCCCGAAGGAATTGTGCGGGTCATAATTCCTGCTGTTATCATAAGGATAAATAGAATAATTACTGCAGAAAAAAATGCCTTTTCCCCAATCTGTAGACCGCTTCTTGTGCTGCTCATTCTTCCGTCCTTTCCGCCGTATAAATGTTGGCTGAATACTATAATCTGTTAATAAGGTTTTTGTAGAAGTCGACGACTTTTAAGAAGTCCTCTTCCTTTATTCTTTCATTTGTTCCGTGAATTGTTTTTAAGTTAGATTTATTTATCCTTATAGGTACAAACCGGAATATATTTTCACTTACATCCTTATAATGTCTTGAATCTGTTGTTGCCAGTACAATAGAAGGGGCTGTAAATATACCGGGAAAAGTCTCATGTATGCTTTCCTCTATTATTTTATAGCCTTCCGATTTTAGGTTGCTCTCATCTACAGGATTACCTGCATCAAAATATTCCGGTACTTCAACTTTTACGGATTTATCATTTATTATCCTTTTAATCCTTTCAAGCACAGATTCCGTTGTATCTCCGGGAAGAATTCTTATATTGATAACCGCAGACGCCTTTTTGGGAAGCACATTTTCTTTTTCACTTCCCTTCAGCATAGTAACTGCCTGGGTAGTGCGTATCATAGCATTATTTGTGGGAGATAAAGCAAAGGATTTCTTTATTAGGAATTCAAAAATCCCAGAGTGCCTTAGAATAAATCCTGTAATACCCTTAACTTCCGGTGCAATAGCTTTGAGGAAACTTTTCATAGTCGGGATAATTCTCGCAGGGAACGGGTTTTTTTCTACTGCGACTATTGCTTTTGCAAGCTTACCTGCGGCAGTATTTTTAGGAGGCATAGAGGCGTGCCCCTCTTCTCCGTCTGCTGTTATCATAATATCCATAATGCCTTTCTCGGCAATTCCAATTAGAGCTATCGGACCGTTAAGCAGAGTGAAAATATCAGGTTCTATAATTGTGAAACCCTCATCCAGGACAAAATCTAAAAGTATACCCCTCTGCTTTAGTTCCTGAGCTGTTTTTAATGCACCGTTTTTCCCTCCGATTTCCTCATCGTACCCGGAGGCTATATAAATTGTCCTTTTTGGTGAAAATCCGGCAGATATAAGCTGTTCCGCCGCTTCAAGAATACCGATAAGGGAAGTTTTGTTGTCAAGTGCGCCTCTTCCCCATATATATCCCTCCTCTACTGCCCCGCTGAAAGGGGGGTAATCCCAGCTCGGGCTCGCTCCATGCTCCGCTATCGGAGTATCTGCCGGTACAACATCATAATGGGCAAGCAGTAGGGCAGGCTTTTTATCTGAACTTGCAGTGCTGCCTTCCCATCTGTAGAGCAGGCTGTAATTATTAATAAGTTCTAACTTAAGGTTTTTGTGGACAAGGGGAAAAGCTTTCTTAAGGTACTTAATAAAATCGGAGAAATTTGAGTAATCTATGGATTCGGTGTTTATATAAGAAACTGTAGGAATT
>QNBI01000052.1 GCA_003641675.1 Spirochaetota bacterium
GCTTAAGCGCATTGTAGACTACAACCCCGATATCTATGGGATAATATTCTGTAGAACCCGTATTTCCACTCAGGAAATTGCAGATAAGATGATTAAAGACGGCTATAACGCAGAGGCCCTGCACGGAGATTTAACGCAGGCGCAGCGGGAACATGTAATGCGTAAGTTCAGAGAGCACGACCTCCAGCTTCTCGTTGCTACCGATATTGCGGCGCGTGGTCTGGATGTTTCGGATCTTACTCACATAATTCACTACGACCTGCCCGATGAACTGGAAATTTACACTCACAGAAGCGGCAGGACAGGAAGAGCCGGCAAAACAGGGACATCTCTTGCAATAGTAAATCTGCGCGAAAAATCAAAACTGAAACGTATAGAAAGGTCTGTTAAACGCAAGATAAAAGAAAAAAACGTACCGACGGGAAGAGAGATATGTGAAAAACAGCTTATAGATTTCATGAACAGGGTAAAATCCGTAGATGTGGATACTGAGAGTATAGAAAGTTTTATGCCGGTGATAGAAGAAAAATTCGCTTCTTTAAGCCGGGAAGAAATACTTAAACGTTTTGTATCACTGGAATTCAACAGATTTTTAAGCTATTACAAAAATACACGGGATTTGTCGCCCGTTGTTAGAGGCGGTATGGAGATGGAAAGCGGAAGACGCCGAAGAAAGAAACATAAGTTTTCCGGGGAAAGGTCTGCGAAAAGTCAGTTAAGGGGACAGTTTAAGGGATATGCCAAAGGGCAAAAATTTAACAGAGCTTCCGGTTTTTCGTATTTAAAGGTTAATATGGGAAAACACGACAAAATGCTTCCGCCGCAGATTATAGGCCTCGTTAATGAAAGTACCAGGAACCGGAATATCAAACTTGGAAAAATCGAAATCCGGGCGGATGAAGCACGCTTTCAGGTGGAGAATAATCATATAGAAGACGTTTACAGCGCCCTTAACGGCTACTATTACCGCGGCAAAAAACTTCATGTAACGCGCATAAAAAAGTAGAGTTTTTATTTCACGCTTCCGGTTCTTTCTCTATTAATAAAAACATATGGATATGTATTTCCTTAGCACTAATAATTTTTGTTATTAAGTCTAGTAAACGTGATAGGCAATACAGGTGAAATTGTTTAATCTGTACTAAAGTGGATATCAAACTCTTTTCTGATGAACCTGAATATCTGTACACAAAAAGAAAAAAGTCAGGACTTGTTAAAAAGCAAAAACACTGTTCATATCTGCCGGGATAGATGTGCATTTGCATCCGGAAGATTATTTATTTAACGGATGGGAGGATATGTATGATGGTGTAATATGCAACCCTCCATATGCGTCGTTCCGGCGTTTTAAAAAGAAAGATTACGCATTGGAAGAAATACAATCACATATGGGTATAAATTTAAGCGGTCTCAGCAATACATATGTACTTTTTATTTTAAAATCGCTGTACCAGCTTGGGAAAAACGGAAGAGCGGCATATATTGTACCGGCGGAATTCCTTAATGCAGATTACGGGAAAGAGGTGAAAGAATATATAGTAAAAAGCAGAATGCTTAAGTATATTATCAAATTTAAAGATAATACGGGGATTTTTAAAAACGCGCTTACAACCACATGCATCCTTCTTTTTTCTATGGAAAATAACAGCGAGCCTGTGGAACTAATAAAACTGGATAATCCGGAGAAGCTTGGCGAGTTAACCGTAGGAGCGGCGGCGCCTGTGAATGGAAGAGATGTGAATGGAAGAGATGTGAATGGAAGAGAGGGGAAGAGCATTTTAAACCCGGAAAGCCATAACAGGACTATAAAAAAGGTAATAACTGCAGATAAGCTTATACCTGATGAAAAATGTAGAGTTTATTTTTACACAAAATCCGGTACTCGTTATAAAAATCTCGCTCCTTTTTCCCGTTATGCCAGGGCAGTAAGAGGTATTGCAACGGGTTCCAACAGCTATTTTCTCTTTAACAAAACTAAACAAGCAAAGTACGGAATTCCGGATAGATTTTTTATGCCATGTATTTCTAAGTCTTATATGGCAGATATTCCGTTTTTTACGGAAGAACAGTATGCTAAATTGCTGGATAGCGGGAAAAATGTTCTTCTGTTTAACGGGCAAAAAAACAACGAGGAACATGTAAAAAAATATATTAAAACAGGGGAAGACGGGGAGATTAACAGAAAGTACCTTTTAACATCCTTTCACTGTATATATTTAAAAGGTTATGCTGCAGATAGGAGCGACATTTTTTTGCGTATCTTTTAACTAATACCGCTTTGGAAATATTTGAAAGCAATGCACGGGAATATGGAAAGGGTTTAAAAAAATTGGAACCTAATGACCTTAACAATTCAAGAATTATAAATCTGGAAAAAATAGACGAAAAATCAGAAAGAACAGTAATGAAAATATACAGCAGTTATAGAATATCCGTTCTCTCAGGCGAGTCGGATAATACCTTAAGCGGCGATTTAAATGATTTAAATGATTTAAATGATATCTTTCTAAAGATAGTAAAGGGATAAATAGGTATAGGCCGGGATATTATTATGAAATTAAAAAAATTAAATAGAGAATCGCTGGTACAAGATCTGGATTATGACCTGCTTATTGTAAGATGGAGTGCGATTTTTGCGTCTGCGCTAATATACTTGCTGGCTAAGCCGGAACGTAACATGCTTGTACCTCCTTTGGTTGTGCTTCTCATATTGGTAGGTTTTAATATCCCGGTTACTGCATATATCTGGAGGTATAAACCCTTTAAGAAAAAACATTTCATGTGGCTTTTAATTCTGGATATTCTGCAGGGTTCATTTGCAGTGGCAGCAACTGGAGGTTATGACAGTCTGTTTTTTGTAATATACCTTCTCTCGATTTCCGAGGCCGGTGTGTGTTTTAACTGGCAGACAGCTTCGGCATGGATTGTAAGTATCGACGGCATACAGGTTGTAACTACAACTCTTCACAGGGTAGCAATGGGGAGTAACGTGTCTACCTATGCCGTAGTAAGCAGGTTTATAAGACTTTTAATAGTCGGGTTAATAGTTATAATGCTTGGCGAAATATTAAGAAGGGAAGAGAAAACAAGGTACCATGCCCTGCTTTTATCGGCTCATCTTAAAATTCTAAACGACATATTCAGTAAATTCGGCGGAGCACGTTTTGATAAAGAGAGAATCTTTGATATCATTTTATCCGGTGTGGAATTGGTCGGCGATGTTGAATACAGTATCGTTCTTTTTCAGGAGGAAAACGGGAAGGGAGTCTGGGAAATAGAGGCGACTTCCCGCCCGGACATGTATGCAAAGGGTTATAAAATAAATAATTTAAGATGTGATAACAGCAATACTTTTCTCTTCAGGAAACATATCTACGATACGGATATTAATCCTCTCTTTTTTATGCGAAATGTGAACGAGGTTATTGTTATAAGGCTTGCAGACTATAATGACGTGAATAAAGGGCTTTTAATAATCGGAAAAAAAAGAGGAGCGAATACAATTGAAGACGAAGAGTTCTTTTTAAAAACCCTGGCCCTGGAAGCAAGGCTTGTACTGCACAATACTTTCCTCTTTATAGAGAAGCAGAGGCAGATTAAACGTCTCGATGAATTTAAAGAAGTACAGACTACTTTTTTTTCTGCGACAGGGCATGAACTTAAAACTCCTTTGACAGTACTTAAAACTCTCCTGGCTACGCTTGAGCTTACAATTAAAGAGCCTTCTGCAAGTCAAAAAGAAATTTTCGCCACCCTGGAAAATAATATAAAACGGCTTGATAATTTAATGACAGATATCCTCGATACGGCAAGGCTGGAAACTGCTGATATTAAGCTGAATAAAAAGCCGGTGGATATTATAGAAATAATTAAAAAAATTACTGCAGCTATGCAGCCGCTTGCGTTAAAAAGGAAACAGTCTATCACCTTTAATACAAATAATGCTCCTTTGTTAGTCTACGGCGATGCTAAAAGGATATCGGAAATAGTATCGAACCTTCTATCCAATGCGTTGAAGTTTTCGCCCCGGGAGAGCAAAATAAATATAACTGTCGGAGAAGAAAGTGATTCCATGGTTGTCTGTATTTATGATAAAGGGCCGTTTATTCCGGAACCGGAGAAGGAGAGAATTTTTGAGAAATACTATACGGCTTCGAAAAATAAAGCTTTGGCAGGGTTCGGCCTTGGTTTATATATTGTAAAACATCTTGTTAAGCTGCACGGGGGTGAAATATGGATATCGGAAAAGCAGGGAGAGAAGGGTTTTTGTTTCACAGTACCGATATACAGAGAGGATAAATATGGAGAAAAAGAGCAGCTATAAAATTCTTGTAATAGATGATGAAATAGATATGACCCGTGCTGTACGGTTAACTATTACTGTTCAGGAACCGGAATGGGATGTTGCGGAAGCAAATTCAGGAGCCGAAGGTTTAACCCTTTTGGATTCTGTGAAGCCGGATTTAGTACTTCTTGATCTAAGAATGCCGGATTTAACCGGATTTGAAGTTTTAAAACGTATAAGGCAGTTCAGTGCTGTTCCTGTTATTATTCTGACTGTTAAGGATGATGAATTGGATGAGGTAAAGGCTCTGGAGGAAGGAGCGGACGATTATATAGTTAAACCCTTTGGTCATCTTGAACTGCTGGCACATATACGTTCTGTATTGAGAAGGACAAAGGGATTTAAATTGCGGCATGAAAAACCCTTTGTAGATAATGAACTAAAAATAGATTTTGATAATCATACAGTTGAAGTGCGCGGGAATTCGGTATTGCTAACATCCACCGAATTTGCACTTTTGGAGATACTTGCCGAGAATGCAGGACAGGTTGTTCCTTTCGAAATATTACTGGGTAAAATATGGGGGCATAATGCTCTTGAAAACAGGGAATACCTAAAGGTTTATATAAGAAAGCTCAGACTAAAACTCGAAAAGGACCCTTCATTTCCTAAGTATCTTGTTACTGTAAAGGGGCTGGGATATAAACTTACAGTGGTGCACTAAAAGACAAGGAGAAAAAATAAACCTGCAGAAATATATTGGTGAAAACGTATGGATATATCGGCGGCAGGAGGCGCATGAAAAAACCGCAGCCTGTTAAGGGCCGCGGTTTTTTAAGTGTTTTAGGCTGCGACGTTTATTGTACTATAATCTTAGTTATTCCGTGGTTGAGCGACCAGGGACAACTGCAGCCCAAACACCAAGAATTATTACTACAATACCTACAATAATGTCATTAACTGTCGCTCCGGATACCTTGCTGTACGAAAGGGCAAATGGGGCTACAACGAGCCATAGGCCTAATACGGCATTTATCCAGCTTAAAACTTTAATTGTTACTGAGGTATTAACAAGGGCTGCCCAGATACCCAGGCCGAGAAGTAAAATACCAAGAATAATAGCATCTACCATTGCTGCCGAAGTGGCGGAATAACCTATGGCAAACGGAGCTATTATCTCCCATAAACCTGCTGCTGCAATTATCCAGCTTAACGTTTTTGCGGTCTTCATAATGACACCTCCAAAAGATTATTGTTTTTGGTAAGCAACCTTACCTTTTGGTTATAGAGATAAGCATGGCAGGTAAAAAAACGGGTAATCGAAAGTAAAAATTTGGTAAAAATTAAATAACCTTTTTTGGATGGCAATATTGCCAAATTGACGAATAAAATGTTGACTTCAAAGTTTATCAAGGCTATATAACTAAAACAATCACATTCTTATTTCTGTTCTTGAAGTTTTAATAAAGGTTGTTTTAGGATTATTTATAAGAATATTCCTGAAAGCTTTAAGCAAAGATTGGCACAAAATCTCTTTAATAAGGATTATTATGGAAGATATTAAAAAGACAGAGGTTCGTTTAGGAGAAATTTTTTGGGCGTATTTTAAGGTGGGGCTGACTGCTTTTGGGTTTGCAATACTGCAAAAACTCAAAAGTCTGGTAAAAAAGAGCGGATGGCTAACAGAAACAGAACTGAATGAGGGGCTTGTACTGGTACAGTTGTGCCCCGGGCCGATAATGGTAAACTTAACCACATATGTCGGTTATAAAAACCGTGGCCTGCCGGGAGCTATTGTTGCTACTACTGCATTTATTACTCCTACTATAATTTTTATACTGGCTTTATCGTCTGTATATTTTTCGTTTGGTAAAATGCCGTAGGTTCGCCCGGTTTTTACAGGTTTGGAGGCTCTTGTAGTTGGTGTTTTGCTTAATGTTGTACTGGATTTTGGTAAACGGGGCCTTAAGGGCAGTATAGAGGCCGTTATTGCTGTAGTTGCTTTTGCAGTGCTTGTCCTGAATTTTAATATTATTCTGCTTATATTTCTGGCTCTTGCAGCAGGAGCTTTGCTGCTTAGGCCAGGTGACAAAACTAAAAGGGATAAAGAGAAAATTAGTAAAAGCCAAAATGGCGGAGGAATAACTCATGTGCAGAGAAAAATATGGTGGAAGATATACCTGCAGATAGGATTTGTTCTGTTATTTGTACTGGCTGGTATTGGGCTGGCTGTTAAGATATCTTCCCCGGCAGGCGACTCTGCGCTTTCATTTTTTAAAATCGGCTCTATTGCTTTTGGAAATGGTTTGACAATTCTTCCCCTTATCCAGGCGGATACTGTAGAAAAATTTCACTGGCTTACGCTTAATCAATTTATGGATGGTATTGCATTAAGCCAGATAACTCCGGGTGCTTTTCTTGTGATTGCAACTTTTATCGGTTTTGAATTAGGAGGTGTCTGGGCTGCATTGCTGACAACTTTTGCAATGTTTTCACCCTTCTTTGCCTTCACGCTTACATTTACAGAAATATTTAGCCATGTAAAAAACTTAGCAGTTGTCAAAGGTGCCCTTGCAGGTGTACTGGCAGCCTTTGTAGGGCTGCTTTCTTTATTTTAAACAAAAAAACTTGACTAATGAACATATGCTCATTATATTGGGTGTGAGTTATGAGCATTGGTTCATAATATTGATTGTTTTTAGGAGGAGTTTGATATGTCAATTCTAAAATTTATGAAGAAACAGATGATTCTAATTGATCTCGGGATAATGATAATAGCTGTTCTGTTAGGCAGATATTATCATGAATTTTTTGTCTATTTAAAGGCTATTCTGCCTGTTGCTCTTTTTATGATGCTTTTTAAACCAATGGTTTACCTCGATTTAACAAGCCTTGTAAAAAAGAAATCCAGCATAAAGACAAAATATATAATTTTGTTAACTATTTTTTATGTCCTGGTATTTCCTGCAACGGCTTTTTTATTGGAGAAATTTTTTCTCCTCTTAATGCCCGGAATTAATTCCAGTCTTTTGGCAGGCCTCGTTGTTCTCGCATTGGCGCCTCTTGCTACTTCAACTCCCGCCTTTGTAGAGCTTGCCGGAGGAAAGGTGCAGTTAAGCCTTGTCGGAGTTATTTACACTTTCACCCTTTCTTTTGCAGTTATACCTCTTTATTCTAAAATTATTCTTTCGAGTGTTGTGTTTGTGCCGGTTTATACTCTGCTTAAATCCCTACTTATATACATAATAATACCTCTTGCATTAGGGCAGCTTACCAAATATCTGGTAGCTAAGCTAAAAAACAAAGATACGCTTGAAAATTTAAAAGCTCCCTTGGAGGGTTTATCTTTAATAGGTGTATTCTTAATGGTATTTATAGTTTTCGGTATTAACGGAAAAACAATATTTAAAGAGCCATTATTTATTCTGTATGGTGCTGTAATAATGAATGTGTATTTCTTTTTACGCTGGAGTCTTGCATATCTTATCGGCAAATTGTTTAGTTTTCCCATAGAGCAGAATGTATCTTTCACCTATTCCAGTTCGTATAACATGACTATTTCTACAGCAATAGGTATAGCGGTATTCGGGCCGATGGCGGCTGTCGGAACTGTTCTGGGTGGGCCTTTAAGCGAAATGATACAGATGATTCTACTGGTTAAGTTTTTCCAGGTGAGAATAGAGAGGAGTAAAGAAAAATACAGAGATGAAGTCTCAGTTAAGCATATAATTCCGGAAGATGAGGTTTTATAAGCACCTTCTTTAAGGAATCTATAAAAATATTTTTAGGAGGAACAAATATGAGAAGGTTTAACAGAAGAGGCCCGTGGAATGAGGCCGCAGGAATGGATTTCTGGCCTGACTGCCGGAAAGGATACGGCCGCGGTTGGAATTACGGATATGAGCCGGGCTACTATGAACACCCGCCCTTATACCCCCCTTACGGCTACGATAGAGGGTATAACAGAGATGCTGAAAGAGAAGCGGAAAGAGAATTTCTTAAACATCGGCTTGCAAACATCCACGAGCAGGAAAGGTATATTAAGGAGAGACTTGAAAGGTTGGAAGAACTAAAGAATAAAGAGAGCAACCAGAGTGATGCGGGGAATAATTAAACTTTCAAGTCAATGGGCAACCGCTGGGCTGTAAAGGAATTTGTAAGGGGCTGTTTCAAAATAGAGGCAGCCCTTTTTTAACGCTTAATAATAAAAATACTAATCAATACTCTTGACCAAAGAGTTCATTGACACCATAGTTTTTTATAAACATATGTTCTATAAGGAGAGAATAGATGCCGAGGCCGACAATGGGAAGATGGATGCATGGCCCTCCAATGATGCGCGGATTCAGACCTTTTGGCATGCCGCATAGATCGAATAAGCCTGTAGAACTGCTGTTGGAAGAATATGAAGCTATTAAACTTGCGGATTATGACAATCTAACTCAGGAGCAGGCTGCTGATAGAATGGGTATTTCGAGGCCGACTTTTACAAGAATTTACGAAAAAGCAAGGAAAAAAGTGGCAAAAGCTTTTGTAGAAGCATTGCCGATTATAATTGCAGGCGGAAATGTAAAATTCAAGGATAAATGGTACAAATGCCTTGACTGCAACAGAGTGTTCCGATTACAGGACAGTCAAGATAA
>QNBI01000053.1 GCA_003641675.1 Spirochaetota bacterium
GCAATTGCAATTCTCTGCCTCTGTCCTCCTGACAGAGTAATTCCTTTTTCTCCCAGAACCGTATTATATCCATTAGGCAGAAGCTTAATAAAACTATCTGCATCCGCTTCTGCTGCCGCTTTCTGTATTTCTTCATCTGTAGCATCAGGATTCCCATAGGCAATATTATCCCTCACTATACCTGTAAAAAGATACGTATCCTGCTGCACAATTCCTATTTTTTTACGGAGTGATTCCAGTATGACTTCCTTTACGTTATTTCCGTCTATTAGAACCTTGCCCTCTGTTGTATCGTAAAATCTTGGAAGAAGATTAATAATTGTACTTTTTCCGGAATCTGTAGCGCCTACAATATGAGCCCTCCTTAAAGTACTTGAATAAAACACGATCAAAGGTAACGCTCCCCTTAATATCTTTAAGCTCTCCAGCTCCGGGAGCATTTTTTACCTCGATATCGACATCCAGTACTTCGAATATCCTCTTTGCACCAGCGCCAGCCTGAGATACGGACATTATAACCATACCAAGCATAAGAACGGGGGAAAAAGTCATCATTAAATTGCTCTGAAAAGCAACAAGCTCTCCGATTGTAAGATATCCAGCCAGAACCTGGTAACCGCCAGCCCATATTACAAGCAGAGTACTGATATTTGAAATTAAGAATATCACAGGTATTACCACTGCAAATATTTTACCGGCATAAACATTTATGCGGTAAAACTCATCGTTGCGATAATTAAATCTCTGTATCTCATACCCTGCACGAGAAAAAGCTTTTACCACCCTGATACCCAGAATATTCTCCTGGACAAAGGAATTAAGCTCTCCCAATTTCTGTTCGGCCTTTACAAAGAGAGGACGTCCGATCTTCGCAAATATTCCAAAAATAATAAGTACCACAAGAACAATAGGGATTACTATTAGTGTTAAACGGACATTTGTTCTTATAAGAAGAAAAAGGCTTCCTCCCATCATAATAAGTGCGCTTAAAAGCTGGATAAAACCCCTCTGTATAAAACCTTTAATAAGCTCAACGTCATTAGTAACTCGTGTTAAAAGCTGCCCGGTCTGAGCCTTATCGTGGTAGCTAAAGGATAAATTCTGTATATGACCGTAAAGCTTGTTTCTTAAATGGTAGGCAACATTCTGAGAAAGCTTTACCCCCCAATAACCCTGTAGAAATGTAAACACTGCTCTTATAACTACAACAGCAGTGATTACAATAACGCCGTAAAGTATCGCTTTAAAATTAGCCCCTATTATTCCCCTGTCAATTACACCCTGCATAAGCCGGGGAACAACAAGATTGCTTCCAGAGCTTATCAACAGTGCTGCAAATGCTCCTATTGCCAGAAACCAGTTATCGGAGAAATATTTTAAAACTCTTAAAATCGGACCTCTTGACATTGTGTCAAAGTTCCAAAAAATTGTTGATAGTATCACGGTTTTTAGAGGTATAAAAATGGATGCAGAGAGGATATGCAGAAAACTATTTAATAGAACCTTTTCTATTTCAAGAATACCAACAGGGAAATACAATGAATCGTACTATGTTGTATTAGATAAAAATCAATATGTCTTAAGAATAGCACCGGAAGAATCTACGGAAGTTCTCTTCTATGAAAGAAAAATGATGCGTAAAGAGCCTGAAATCCATAAAATTGTACAGAAAAATACGAGCATTCCTATACCTTTAATCCTTGATTACGATTTTTCACATTCAGTTGTAGAGAGAGACTGGCTTTTAATGGAAAAAATTCCGGGAAGGGCTCTCTTCGAAACTTATGGTAACAGTATAAAAATGAATAAAATGTTTTTTACCTTAGGCAGGTTTTTAAATCAGTTGCATAATGTTAAAAGAAATAAATTTGGATATCCGGAAAGCGAATCAACTGGCCCCATGAAAGATAACTGGTACAGTGCTTTTAAAGATATGTGGCTAAAACTCCTTATGGATATACGAAAAACCGGCATCTATACTGAAGAAAATGTAAATAAACTAACCAGACTTTTAGATTACCACTCCAATTCATTTCCTCCAGTAAAACAATCATCACTGCTTCATATGGATGTATGGTCGCAGAACATACTTATTAACAGAGAAGGCGTTATAACAGGACTTATAGACTGGGACCGTTCCATCTGGGGAGATCCGGAAATAGAATATGCAGTACTTGATTACTGCGGCACATCCCCTCCTCAATTCTGGAAAGGCTACGGTTCGCAACCGTTAAGAGATGAAAATTATGAAATCCGCAGGGTATTCTATATTCTGTACGAACATCAGAAGTATATATTTATACGTGCTATGAGGGGCAAAAATATCAGTCTGGCGCAGCAATACGCAGAAGAGTCGCTAAGAATTGCAGAAAAACTAAAATAGCTACTCTAATAAAAAGAGGCTAAGGCTATACGGTTTCATCTACCGTATATGCTGTAAAATTCGGAAGAACCCAGTACATGCCCTTCCATTAACTTTAAAACCTGCTTTTTTCTTAAACCTGCAGAACTATTTAAAACTTCATTCAACGCATAGAGTTTAAAAAAATACCTGTGAGGTTTCCCTCTCGGCGGACATGGCCCACCGTAGCCTATCCTTCCGAAATCGTTTTTGCCCTGAAGAGTTCCGTCCTTAAGTTTCTCAACAGCAGGCATTTTTTCCGGCAGCCCCTTTGCTGTCCCGGGAATATTGTAAATAACCCAATGCACCCAAGTCCCCATAGGAGCATCCGGATCATCGCAGATGAGTGCAAAGCTCTTTGTGCCCTTCGGGACATTTTCCCATACAAGGGGCGGCGATACGTCACTGCTGTCGCAGGTAAAAACAGCGGGTATTTTCGCCTTAGCTTCGAAAGCCGTACTTCTTAAAATGAAATTCATCTTAACACTGCCTCCTTCACCCCAGAGTGATATGCAAGTAAACCAGATGATAGCTAAAAAATAGATAAATTTTTTCATCTCGTAATTAATAATATACCATATTTGTTTTTTTTGAAAGCATCACTACAGCTTGACTACACTTTTCTAAAAATTTAGTATGCACTACATGAAACGTATTACCTTAACCAGCATTTTTATTCTTATCGCACTTTTTGCGGCTTTTACTGATAATGGAATTTCCGTATCGGATAATAACGGAAACCATATTACAAGTTTCGGACAGCTCGGAATACCGAGTGTGCAGAGACCAACAAATAATACAGTGCTTATAAAGAGGATTTTAAGCAACACGGTGTATAAGCCGACACCGGGAGACTCATACCAGCTAATTATCAAACTCAATACAGTTACTTCGTATATTCTCATTCTGCAGCAGAATTATGATCTTGATGTACCTTATTTGGGAAGAATAAACGCGAAGAACATGACCTTTATGCAGCTCAGGAATTACATACAGAATAAAATAAAGTCTTCCATTCCGTCGGATTATGTAAGTTTCGTACTTAATGCACCTGCACAGTTTGATGTTTTTGTCTACGGAGGTGTAAAACAGCCAGGGATGATAACAGCCAACCCGCTTACAAGGGTATGGGATGCAATCACTGCTGTAAAGGGCCTAAAACCCGGAGCAAGCTATCGCAGCGTAATACTCTCGCGTAAGGGAAGTGAACGGACTATCGACCTTTCCATGTTTAATCTGGATGCTGATATTTCTCAAAACCCAACACTCCAACCCGGTGATAAGATATACATTCCGAGGGCTAAGGTAATCGCTTCCATAAACGGCAAAGTAAATTTTCCGGGTTACTACGAACTGTTGCCCGGTGAAGACCTTAAAAAGCTAATATACTATGCAGGAGGAGTTGCAGAGGATGCCTACCCCTCAAAGATAGAGATAACAAGATATATAAACGGAGATGTTTCCCTTATCACTGCAGACCTTTCAAAACAGGAAAATATGAAAATTAAGAACGGCGACAGAGTAGTGGTACAGGGTAAAGCCGAGAAACGGGGTATGGTTACCATAGAAGGCGCACTCTACGGCAAACGTATAGACACCAGCAAACCGGTTAGTATACCTGCCAAAAGTATTATTGTTAATGTACCCTTCGTTCAGGGTTTAACACTTTTAGATGTATTGAGAGAACTCGGAGGCCCGACTCCCTTTGCAGATGCATCTAAAAGCGTAATAATAAAATCCGGCACAGGCGAAAGGCACCAGATCGATATTACTCCACTGTGGAGAACGAAGGATTCTTCTAAAGATATTTCACTGGGATCAGGAGACTACATACTTGTCCCTATTAAAAAATTGCAGGTTTTTGTTTCCGGGCAGGTATTTAACCCGGGAGCATTCCCTTATGTCAACGGTTACAAAGTTTCCGATTATCTTCTTGCTGCAGGGGGAATAAACCCCGATACAGGCGATAAAAACAGGATGTACTTTGTAGATGATCAGGGCAATCGTAAACACGTAATGCTCGATACGGAGGTAAAACCCGGGGACTTAATTTATGTTGATAAAAACACATGGACAGATACCCAGAAAATGTTCGACAATATTGTTGTTGTTACAACTTTTACAACGGCAGTTATAACATTTACAAATTTGATACTTGATTTTATAGATAGATTTAAATAGGCGGTTTAGGGTGTACTCTCGGATTTTAATTTAAAAATACCCTAAAAGAACGCTTTTACAAAAGTCCTTAAAATTACCCTGCAAAACATAACTGTTTTCTTTTAAACCTATTTCAGGATAAGTGTTCTAACAAGGCTCTTTACAAAGGGATCAACGATTGAATAGTACCTTTTATTTCCGCTTATAGAAGACTTTACAATTCCCAATTTCTTAAGCACCGCTAAGTGCTGCGATGTAACAGGCTGTGTCTGGTCAAGGCATGTCCAAAGCTCTGTAACACATGACTCGTTCTGCTCTATTGCACATAAAATCTTTAACCTTAGCGGATGGCCACATACTTTTAAAAGCGGCGCTATTCTTTCTATTTTTTTAACCAACAATTCATCTATATCCATAATTTATATATAGCATATATTGAGTATTATATTTTTTCAAGAACATTATTTTTAAACTTGAAGAAATATTTCTGCTTAACTATATTGATAGCACGTTATGAATATTATATACCTTGACTGGGCGGCAACATCTATCCCCGATACAAATATTATAGAGGAAATGAGCAGCACAGCTCTTTTAAACTATGGGAATCCTTCATCGATCCATTTAAAAGGGATAGAAGCTTCCGGCATACTGGAGAATTCACGGTCAGCTATAGCTGCTGCTTTAAATATAGAAAAAAATGATTTTATATTTACTTCCGGCGGAACAGAATCTAACAATCTTATTCTTTATTCCCTGTTGAGGAAATTTAGCTTGGAGAGTATTCTAAAAAAACACCCCAGGATCATTCTAAGCGGAATAGAACATTCCTCCTGCTATGAACCGGCAAAATTTTTAGAAGAAATGGGTTTTTCACTTAAATACATAAACACAGAAAAATTAGGAACTGCAGATATAGAAAGCCTTAAAAAATATTTAAACCCAAATACGGTTCTGGTAAGTCTAATTCTTGTTAACAACGAAACAGGAGTTATACAGCCGGTGGAGAAATTAACACGTACAGTAAAAGAATATGCAGAGAGTATTGGGAGGTTTATTCATGTCCATACAGATGCTGTACAGGCTCTTGGAAAAATCTCTCTTAATCTTAAACAGCTTGGCATAGATTCTGCGTCCTTTAGTGCTCATAAAATACGAGGTCCCAGAGGAATAGGCGGCTTGTTTATAAAAGATAGAAAAAAGATAACACCACTGTACACAGGGGGCGGACAGGAAAACGGGCTAAGGCACGGTACAGAGAATCTGCCCGCAATTTACGGTTTTGCAAAAGCTGTGGAGAAATATATTCCTTTGGTTGAGACTAACCTTAAAAAAATAAAACTAATAAAACAGAACTTTCTCAAAGAAATCAAAAAGCTAAAAAATGCCGTTATTATACCGGAACCGGCAAACGGCTTGCCGGAAGAAAGCTTTTCTCCTTATATTCTAAACGTTGCGTTTCCTCCCATTCCTTCAGAGGTAACAGTCCGAGCCCTTTCACAGGAAGGGGTAATGATCTCTGCGGGTTCTGCCTGCAGTACACATAA
The DNA here is from genome assembly GCA_003641675.1 of Spirochaetota bacterium. Classification (GTDB taxonomy): domain Bacteria; phylum Spirochaetota; class Spirochaetia; order SZUA-6; family SZUA-6; genus SZUA-6. The sequence goes on from QNBI01000053.1 coordinate 6,109, forward strand.
AGCTAAAGAAAGAGGCAGGGTTCTCAGGAATATGGGGTATAAACCCGAGATTGCTTCATCCTCTGTACGATTTTCATTTGGTTTTAACACTAAAAGAGAAGAAATAAGCGCAGCACTGGAAATAATCAACAGAACAATACCTCACCTTACAAAAGTCGCAGGAGCTTTTAAAAGATGAACAGCCTTATTCTTATAAAGTACGGTGAACTATCTTTAAAAAAGGGAAACCGTAAATATTTTGAGAAAAAATTAATTAAAAACATAAGAAAGAAATTTAATAAACTCGGCATAAAAACTAACGTTATCCGGCACCAGGGGCGTTTTTACCTTGAATATAACCATAGAGAACACGAAATGGCAGTTTCGGGTTTAAAAGAGACCTTCGGCATAGTCGGATTTGCACCTGTTTTGCGGGTTCCAAAAAATATGCAGGCTATACGCGAAGCTTCCAAAAAACTTGCCCTTGCCAAACTTGCATCTGGAAAACCTCACGGAGAAAAAACAAGCACAGCTGCCGAAAGCAAGCTCCCCTTTAAAGTGGAACCTAAACGCACCGATAAATCATTCCCTCTTAACTCCTACGGCATAGCATGCGATCTCGGCGACTATCTCCTCTCCGAATTTAGCAACTTAAAGGTAGATGTTCATAAACCTGAACTAATAGTGAATGTAGAAATACGGGAAATGGCCTACCTCTATGCAGATCAGATTAGGGGACCGGGCGGCCTGCCCGTCGGAGCTTCAGGGCGCGGCATTCTCCTCTTATCCGGCGGCATCGATTCCCCTGTAGCAGGTTACTACATGGCAAAACGCGGCCTAATCGAGGAAGCTGTTTACTTTGACTCTCCCCCCTATACATCGGAAAAGGCACGTGATAAGGTCGTTGAACTTTCCCGCATTCTGGCACGCTACATCCCGGACCTTACGCTGCATATCTTTCCCTTTACAAAAATACAGGAAAGAATTAAAGAGCGGTCTCTCCCCGAAGCAGTCACACTAATGATGAGAGGCGCTATGATTCAGAGTGCACATAGAATTGCAGAACAGACAGGAGCTCTATGCCTTATAACAGGCGAGAGTCTGGGTCAGGTTGCAAGCCAAACTCCGGAGAGCATTCGTTTTAGCGGGAGCAAAACAGCTCTGCCTGTTTTCCGGCCCCTTATTGGTATGGATAAGGAAGAAATAATAAGAACTGCAAGGGCTATTAATACATACGAAACATCAATACTTCCCTATGAGGACTGCTGCACACTGTTTGCACCTCTGCACCCGGTTGTTAAACCGTCCTTCGATAAAATGGAGACTATATACAAATCTCTGCAGCTTAATAATTTAATAGAGGATGCAATCGAAAGGATTAGCACACTTAAGTTTTAGTTTCTTTTTTCTCCGTTCCTTTGCTGTCTTCCTTCTTTTTAGGTGGATTGTTTTTTTCTCCCTTACTATGTTTGTCCGAAGACTCACTCCTGCTGCTTGTATTAATGGAGGAACGTTTATAATCGGTTGTATAAAAACCGCTTCCCTTAAAAATTATACCCATACCTCCGCTTATAAGCCTTTTAACAGGCGAACCGCATTTCGGGCAAAGCTTAACCGGTTCATCTGTAATTTTTTGAAAAGCTTCGAAGGTATAACCGCACTTTGTGCATTCATACTGGTATGTGGGCATCATTTTCTCCTGACAGAAATAATCTTTAAAAGTATGACTTTAATATATTAAAATAGTTATTAATTGACAACATTATATTACCTAAACTATTCTAACAGAGATTCCACACTCTTTAAGGTAGTACTTTATTTCTCTTATTGTATAATTATTAAAATGCACCATAGATGCTATAAGAGCAGCATCTGCCTTTCCTTCTGTAAAAACAGAGTAAAGATGTTCGGGTTTCCCTGCTCCGCCGGAAGCAACTACCGGAATACCCACATTTGTCGATATTAAACGGATTAAGTTATTCTCATATCCGTTCCGGGTACCGTCTGCATCTATAGAATTAACTACGATTTCACCAGCCCCAAGATTTTCCGCCTGCTTTGCCCACTCAAGGGCATCGAGGTTGGTTTTTGTGCGTCCGCCGTTTATATATACCCTGTATCCATTTATCATTTCTGAGTCACGTGCAGCATCCAATCCGAGAACAATGCATTGGTTCCCGAAGAGAGATGCACCGGCTTCTATTATTTTCGGATTTTTAACAGCCTGCGAATTTACACTTACCTTCTCCGCACCGGCAAGCAGTACATCTCTCATATCATCCGTATCTGCAATTCCGCCGCCTACGGAAAAGGGAATAAAGATTTTCTCAGCCACTCTCCTTACAACATCTATCATTATTTTACGCCTTTCTGCAGATGCGGTTATATCGTAAAAAACAAGTTCGTCCACTCCGTCTTTGTAGTACATTTCCGCCATCCCTACAGGGTCGCCTACATCGCGGTTCTCTTTAAATTTTATACCCTTTGTCGTTCGCCCGTCCTTTACATCCAGACAGACGACAATTCTTTTTTCCAGCATATACTGAAGCTCTCCTAAAAGTCTCTATTTATAAAATTAGACAGAAGTCTAAGCCCCACAGGGCCGGATTTTTCCGGATGAAACTGCACTGCTCTTAAATTTTCATATGCAACAGCGCTGGTAAATTTAATTCCGTAGTCTGTTTCCGCCAGAATATACTCAGCCATAGAGGGTACAGGATAGTATGAATGTACAAAATAGAAAGAAGAGCCGGGTGCAATTCCGGAAAAGAGAAAATCTTCCTTCACCGGGATCACCTGGTTCCAGCCCATATGGGGGACTTTTAAACCCTTAATATCCGA
>QNBI01000480.1 GCA_003641675.1 Spirochaetota bacterium
AATTCCTGAGCTATATTATCATGAAGCTCCATAGAGATTCTTCGCCGTTCTTCCTCCTGAACACGTATAAGCTGCTGCGACAGTTTATGAATTTCTATTTCTGCTAACTTTCTTTTTGTAATATCCTGACCTACAAAAATTACGCCCGAAACAGTGCCCTGCCTGTTTCTCCGCAACGTAGTATTAAAAAGAATAACCAATTCCGGACCGGACGCAGTCTTTAACCGTATTTCACAGTCAACATCCGTTCTCTCACTATGCACATTGTCCAATATCCGGTAAAAAAAGGATTTCGTATTATTATCAGCAAGATAATCTATGAAGTTGTTTTCAATAGAGTCTTCCTTGCTGTACCCTGAAATTTCCTCCATTTTCCTGTTCCATATGGTAATTAATCCATCCATATCCACTCCCCATATAGGAGCATTCGCATCCTCTATAAGGCTGTTCATCTCGGAACCTACAACGGCAAGTTCTTCGGCAACCCATTTCCGTTCTAAAAGATTAACTATCATATCCTTCATCGTTAAAACAGAGAGCTTTGTACTCTCCGGCAAAGCAGTTTCTTTTTCTGCTGTTACAACTATAAAACCTATTAAAACTTTGGCATAAATTAAAGGCACAGCAAATGTGCCCGAATATCCGTGCTGTGGAAAAAAATCTCTATAACTTAATTCTTTCCACTCCAGAAAATCTCTGGATGAAAGCAGCTCTATAAAATCTTTCCGGATTTTAAGTTTCTTCTGTCTGCTGAAACGTTTCCATTTACTCCCCTTTTTTTCCCACTTATGTGTTTCAATAACACTTTCCACATTTGTTTCAAATTGAAATACATAAGCACTGCCGGCTCCTGCAGCCCCGGCGATTCTTTTAAGAATCTCTTCTATCTCGTTATCAACTTCAATATCCTCCAGAGCTAAAAATTCGGACGAAATTTTTGTAACAAGGCGTTTCCACTGAGTAATATCCCTTATGAGATACACATATCCCAGACAGTTGTCTCTTTTGCCAAAAAGAGGTGTAAGATTTATTGATACCGGAATTTTTTTGCCCGAACTGTTAACCAGGACAATAGATTCGGATGATATGGAGTTTTCAAGCTCATCCAGCATTACAGAACGGTTAGAAAATTCACTCTTAAATGTTACAATTTCAGCTAAGGTTTCATCTCCCACCTTCTCCGATTGGACATTAAAAAGTTTCTCCGCCCCGGGATTTATGAAAATAACTCTTTTATCTGCATCTGTCAGTATTACACCGTCGGAAAGTGCATTCAGTGCTGTTAAGAAAAGCTTTTCCTGAAGTATATTCAAATTTGTCGCCGCCAGGATAAAAACAGATGACAGAATAAGAATTAATCCTAGAAGAATGAACAGCAGTCTAAAGGATTTTAGCTGTTCTTCATAGTAGTGATCCATCCAGATTCTTACAGAGTTAAATACACTTTCAAAGGGAGAGAAACCTGAAGATAGTTCTTCATATACTTTGTCTGTCTGGTCAACAGAAACGCTGTTAAACTGACTCAAATACGCTATTTCTCTAAAAAAGATATGCCGGGCTGCAGACCATTCAACACGGAGTTTTAGTAGTAGATTACCGATAACAGAGTCTGTCCTGTTTTCTGAAGAAAACGGAGGAATCTGTTCAAAATCCTTTAGCGCTTTATCCAGATCATTAATTCTTTTCTGCAGCTCAAGGATTTTCTCATCATCACTCTTTTTAAAAAGGGCGGAAATTAGTTGGCCCCTGCATAAGAACCATTTTTCGTACAGCTCATCAACCTGTATTCTGCTCTTTATAACTCTATCTAAAACATGAATACTCGATGCATAGAAAATAAAAACCGTAAGCAGGAACACACCTATAATCACAAAACCGTAAAGGGCTCTTTTTTTAGCAGGCATACATAATTATATCATTATTTGTTTCATCTTTAAAGCATGGTATTAACGGCTAATTCAGCTAATGTAAAAAGCCGGATTCGTTTTGCCCGGTTTTAATAAATTTGTGTATTAAACTGTTTACTTCGAATAGAGTAAATGGTTTATGAATGCATATATCAGCGCCTGCATTGTAGAGCTGTTCTTCGTACATGCCGCTGGTTATACCGATAATGTGTTTTTTCGGATATTTACCCTTTACCGCTCTTATAAATTCCTGTCCGTTCATAACAGGCATATCATAATCCGTTACAACTATGTCATAGTACTTTTTGTTTATAAGCTCCAGTGCCTCTTTTCCATTGGAAGCACAGTCAACCTCCAGGTTGGGCTCCTTTAACGACCATACAAAGAGCCTCTGAATCGAAGCATCATCATCAACAATAAGGACCTTTCTTTTCATTTACACCCCACCCTTTGATTTGTATATTTTAATAATTTTCTAATATAAATAATTTTAAGTCCATAGGGGAAAATCCCATTTTTATAGGGATATTTCCCGATTTCTTCTTTCTCTGCCGGGATTCCTTAAGGATTATATGATTTCTCGGGCTTTGCTTTAAAAATTTGTTTTTTCTTGACTTTTTACTTATATTTAATATATAATCGTAAGTATATC
>QNBI01000481.1 GCA_003641675.1 Spirochaetota bacterium
AAATAGAAAGTGCAGTTATCGGAGGAGAATCTATGGGTGCCGCGGCTGCTGTAATTTTTACACTGAAATATCCGGAAAGAGTTGAGAAACTTCTGCTCACTGCTCCTGCTTTCGGCGTTGCTGAAAACTCCGAAACAGAGCATTTTATCGAAATGGCTTCTTTGATAGAAAATATGGGAATAGAAGGTTTTATAGAAAATGCATACCCTCTTTGGTTAAAGAACTTCGGTTTTTCAGAAAAAGGAGCAGATCTTTTAGCGTCACTATTCAGGTGCCATGACCCTGAAAGTATAGCTACTGCAATTCGTTCTGTAATGCAATGGAAGCTATTCTCTGATTTCACAGAATTAAAACTAATAAACGTACCTGTTGGAATTTTATCCTGGCCGAATGATCCCCTCCATCCGTTAAGCCTTGCAGAAAAATACAGTAAATATATTCCTAATACTCTTATGCATCAACTATCAAGTTCTACACTGGTATTCAAAGCACCGGAAGAAATCGGGAGGGCTTATAAAAAGCTGCTTCCGCGTCTCTAAAAACTCAAGGCAGGATCATGAATTAAGGAGAGAAATATATGGCGCTATGGCTGAGAGAAAATGAAACGAAAATACTTATAAATATGGACCAGGCTATTAAAGCTGTGGAAACGGCATTCTGTGATCTGTACGAAGGCAGTGCTTTTCTGCCGCAGAGAGTTGGTTTTACAGCGGTTAAATACGGGGGAGGCGGAGCAGTAATGCCGGCATTCATAGGAGGCGACACAGATACTCTGGCAATAAAGGTAGTAACAGCTTATAAAAACAATCCTGCAAAGTTCGGAATGCCGACAATAATTGCTAATATAATGCTACTTAACCCGGCTAACGGTGAATTATTGGCTCTAATGGACGGAAGTTACCTTACCGCTCTTAGAACAGGGGCAGTGAGCGGCGTGGCAACACGATACCTTGCCAGAAAAGATGCAAAAATCTTATCCGTTTTCGGTGCGGGAGTTCAGGGCGAAGCCCAAGTCAGAGCGATCTGCACCGTGAGAAAAATAGAAAAAATATACGTAATTGATATTGACCCACAGAAAGCATCGACATTCTCCGACAAGCTACAGAAAACACTGGGCGTTATATGCGAAACACCGGCAGATATTGAAAAGGCTGTTAAAGATTCTGATATAATTGCAACAGCTACAACATCTGCAAAACCCCTGTTCAAAGCCGAGTGGCTGAAACCGGGAACTCATATAAACGGAATAGGTTCTCATGCCCCGGCAGTGAGGGAACTTGATACAAAGACCATAGCAAAATCGCTCCTTGTTGTTGATCAAAGAGAAGCCTGCCTACGGGAAGCGGGCGATATAATTATCCCAATAACCGAAAAAGTCATAACGGAGGATCATATCTGTGCTGAATTAGGCGGCGTCATTTCCCGTAGAAAAGTTGTTCGGAAGAATAACAGCGTAATTACATGCTTTAAATCTGTAGGTCTCGCCATACAGGATGCTGCAGTAGCTTCTATAGTGTATAAAAATGCTTTAAAAAAGCATGCAGGGCAGGAACTCCTTAAATGATAGAAAATAATAAAACAATAAATTGAGAGGATACATATGAATACTAAAAGTAAGAATTATAAAGATTTTCAGTCAAAAGAAATATTTATCGACGGTTTAAATGCAAGTTTCTTTCTTAACCCGAATGTCTTTAGAAATCTAAAAAAAGGTAATGTTACAGCGGTCAACGGAACTATTGCTGCCTGGCATAATTTTACAGAAACTATGGAGATGATAGGCAGTTTAATGACCATCCTTGATGCAAGCAAAGACAGCATTTTCCTTGTGGAAAGGGCTGTTGATATTGTTGATGCAAAACGAACAGGAAGGACCGGTTTTATTATGGGTTTTCAGGACACTGCTCCACTCGAAGGTAAACTATACACGCTTAGATTATTCCAGAAACTCGGAATACGTGTTATTCAGCTTACCTACAATACAACAAACCTTGTAGGCAGCGGCTTTATGACTAAAGATGAAGGTATTACCAGCTTCGGACAGGAAGTGATTGAAGAAATGAACCGGCTTGGTATACTGATAGATATTTCACATTGCGGTGAAAAAACCTCCGCCATGGCAGTGGAAATTTCTGTAAAACCCCTGGCAGTCACCCATGCAAATCCGTACAGTTTCTGCCCTCATCCGAGAAATAAATCCGATAGCGTATTAAAGGCAGTAGCAAAAAAAGGGGGTGTCGTCGGGATAAATGCTTTCCCCGCAATGCTTAAAACATCCGGACAGGCTTCTCTGGAGGACTACCTTAATGCAATCGACTATACAGTTAACCTTATAGGGATTGATCATACAGCATTGGGGCCAGATTTCATGGAGGAAATGCCAAATGAAATTGCGGATATAGTTTTGAAAGATATCCCTGCAGAAACGCGAGAAAAGATGAAGAAAATGCCTGCCCTTAAAAATTTTGAATCCATATCCAAAGCTCCCGAGGTAACAGACGGATTATTCCGCAGAGGTTATTCGGAAGATGAAGTAAGAAAGATCATAGGCTTAAAC
>QNBI01000482.1 GCA_003641675.1 Spirochaetota bacterium
ATTCAAAACGAAATTCAGCGAAGGAATTTTAACTCCTCTTTCAAGTATTTCGTTTTTTGGCGGATTAAACATTTCAACCGCTACCCCTCCCATGCTTATGTCTATAATTTTTCCGGATATAAGCTTTTGAGAAGAAGGGGCTCTAAAATGAAGTTCCAGCATTTCATCCGGGTTCGGTTTCACTCTAATATGTTTTCTTCCGGCATGATGATCTTCCAGATTACCTAATATTTTCTTTATTTTTTCGTATGATTGTTTTTCTTCGAAAGGTTTAAGCAGGTAACCTACAATGCCTAATTCGGCCATTTTTATTACAAAATCTTTGTTTGTTTTTACAGTATGCACGATTACCTTTATTTCCTTTGTCTTTTCACTTTCACGAAGATACGTAACAAGTTTAAGACCTTCAACATCCTTATTATCTATATCGACAATTACACCGGAAATTTGCTTATTATTATTTAAATGCTCAAGAGCTTCTCTGTAGTTCTTTACAGGTATTCCTTTTACCCCAAAAGATAAAAGGATATAACATAGTGATTCCCTTATTGATTTTGAGCTCTCGACTACAAGAAAATTCATTTGTTTCCTCCTTTATGAATTACAGCTTAACTTTGTACAAGGGGGCTGTCAATAAAATCTGATTATCATAAAAACTAGCCCTTGACTTATACACTTGTGTATATATGATTTATATATAGTTATGAGTGACTATTTAGATCCGGGTAACGAAGAACTTCTAAAAGACTTTTTTGATGAGGCTCAATCTCAAGTAGAGCTATTGGAAGAGAATATTCTTCTTTTAGAAAATGAGCCTGATAACAGGGATGCAGTTGATGAGATATTTCGGGCGGCTCATACTCTAAAAGGCGGAGCTGCAACCGTTGAAATGACGGAAATATCCGAGTTTACCCATTTACTGGAGGATGTTCTTGATGAGATACGTTCAGGGGATTTGCGGGTAACAACAGATGTAATAGATGTAATACTAAATTCTCTGGATATAATAAAGGAAATGCTGGAGTCAAGGCTTTCCGGCAGCCGGTACAGCAAAGATATTTCTGAAATACAAAAATCACTGGAATCCTTTATAGGCAGTGCTAAGAATACGGGCACAACTACAGAAACGGTTTTCAAAAAAGAAAAAGAAGCTTCCCGTGAAACTGAATTAACAAATAGAGGTGTTTCCGAATTAATACGGGAAACAGGAGAGGACAGGCCTGTCTATAAAGTAACAGTTCATTTTAATCCTGAATATGTAATGAACACCGTTGGAGGCATACAGGTTTACGCTGCTTTAAAAGAAACAGGGTCCATACTAAAATGCATACCGGAATTCGAGAAATTATACGAGGATAATTTTTATCCGGAGGTAGAGTACTACTGCGCTTCTTACGAAGACATTAAGACAATAGAAAAAGCATGCAATATCCCCGATGTAACTTTAAAGGCCGAGGTAGTAAAATTAACAGCAGAAAAGGAAGATAAACAGAAAGGCCCGGCAGCAGAAGAAGTACACAAAAAAGAAACTGCTGTTTCTCGACAACCGGAGCAAAAACATGCTTTAGAGGGTAAGAAAAAAACTTTAACTCATGGTTCCATGCTAAGGGTGGACAGCAAGAGGATTGATGACCTTTTAAACCTTGTAAGCGAAACAGTCATAAACAAAGCAACTTTTAATCAGGTAAATAACAACTTTTCAGAAGCAATAGGGGAGCTTCAGGATATCCGGAATGTTTATCAGGACCATCTCGCCAGGCTTGCAGATTATATAACACAGGGATTTAACGAGAGTTCCAAAGATGTTTTTAAACATAATATTCAGGATAAGATAACCGAAATATCCACCCTATATGATGGTTTCGAGAAAAGATTAAAAGCGGCGGTTGGTCAGCTGCGCAGTACATCACAGAACTTAAGCAGAATAACTTCGGAACTGCAGGAAGGTGTTATGCGTATCCGTATGGTTCCGGTGTCGCAGATTTTCTCACGTTTTCCCAGACTGGTACGTGATCTTTCCAGAGATTTAAACAAAAACATTATACTTGAAATTAACGGAGAGGAGACAGAACTCGATAAGTCTGTGATAGAAGACCTCTTGGATCCGCTAATTCATTGTGTGAGAAATTCAATAGACCACGGTATAGAGACACCGAGTGAACGTAAAAAGGCTGGAAAAAGTGAAGCAGGCCGAATTATTTTAAGTGCCCATAATGAAGGGAATATGATTATAATAGAAGTTTCCGATGATGGGCGTGGTATAAACGTTGATGCTGTGCGTGAAAGAGCCGTAGAAAGAGGGCTTATTCATCCGAATAAAGATTTAACGGATATTGAAGCATTTAACCTCATCTTTGAACCTGGTTTTTCCACTGCATCCAAAGTTACCAATATTTCCGGGCGCGGTGTCGGCCTGGATGTTGTAAGAAGACAGATAGAAAAACTTAACGGCACTGTAAGCATATCCTCTATGTACGGGAAAGGGGCGAAGTTTACAATTAAACTTCCGCTTACACTTGCAATAGTTCAGGGTCTGCTTGTCCAGGTCG
>QNBI01000483.1 GCA_003641675.1 Spirochaetota bacterium
CGAAAGCTGCTTATGTGCCTTTCGCTCCAAATCCTTCACTTTGTGTAGAAGCGAGCCCGCATGAGAAAAGGTCATTCTATGGCTGGCGAGAGAAATCAGCAGTAATCATATTTATCTTAAAGTTTATCTTTCATATATTAAGTGAATCCGGGTATTCCTTGCATAATTTTTTCTTTCAATATGTGTACCTTAAACAAGTTCACTATGGCTTTTCAGATTACGTAAATCTACACTTTCAGCAACCAGTAGTATTTAGATGAAGGGAAAACTAACAATACGGTTTTTTTTATTTGCCATATGCTGATTATCCTAAAGTGATAGCTTTAAAAAACAATGTATCGTGCTTGATAACAGCTTGTTCTTCATATTATTATAAAGGAGAGTGTAAAGTTTGAAAATCGCATTAGCTCAGATTAACCCTGTTATAGGGGATTTTAAGGGAAATACAGAAAAGATACTCGAGTTTGCAGGGAAAGCGGCATCCTCTTCGGAAAAGCCGGAGCTTATCGTTTTTCCCGAACTCAGCATATGCGGATATCCCCCTATGGATCTTCTCGATCGTAATGAATTTGTAAACAGCAACCTAAGAGCGCTGTCGGAAATACAGCACAGAGCGCCTGAACATATAGGTATTATTTTAGGCCATGTTGATAAGAATAAGTCCTATGCAGGCAAGCGGCTTTTAAACACCGTATCTGTAATTAAAGACGGCAGGATTATATTTTCACAGGCAAAAACGCTTCTGCCCACATACGACGTGTTTGATGAAGCCCGCTACTTTGAGCCCGCTTTAGAACGGAAAATCTTAAAGTGGAATGGAGTTAATATAGGAATTGCGATATGTGAGGATATCTGGTGGGAAACAGAACCTTCTGCAGGAGTCAGGTATCCTGTAGACCCGGTTAAAGACCTGCTTGATATGGGAGCTTCTCTTATAATAGTACCCTCCGCCTCCCCTTTCTACTCTGGTAAACATAAAATAAGGTATAAACTTATCTCCGATATAGGAAAATCCTCCGGTGTCGGTGTTGTCTATGTAAATATGGTGGGCGGGAATGACAGCCTGCTTTTTGACGGTGAATCTATGGTTACTTCAGCTGACGGAGACCTCACATTTTTCGGAAAAGCTTTTAGAGAGGAACTTGCGGTGGTGAATACGGAGAGCAAAACTCATGTTCCGCTTAATGGAAATAAATACGGAGAAATAGAGAAAGCTCTTACAATGGGGATACGCGATTATCTGGAGAAGTGCGGTTTTAAGAGGGTACACTTGGGGCTTTCCGGAGGGATAGACTCCGCCCTCGTAGCAGTGCTTGCCGTAAAAGCTGTCGGTGCGGAGAGGGTAAAGGTTTTTGCACTTCCATCACGATACTCATCCGAGGGTAGTATAAGAGATGCAGAAGCTCTGGCGGATAACCTTGGAATAGAGGTTATAGAACTGCCTATTGAAGATATTTTTTCATCCTATCTCCGCACCCTTGAGTCTCAATTTAGAGGAAAAGATCCGGATGCTACAGAGGAGAATTTACAGGCAAGAATCCGCGGCACTCTCTTAATGGCATACTCAAATAAGTACAGTTCGCTTCTTTTAGCAACAGGCAACAAGTCGGAGCTTGCAACAGGCTACTGTACATTGTACGGGGATATGGCAGGGAGTGTTGCAGTAATAGGCGACCTTTTAAAGACGGAAGTATACGGACTTGCACGTTACATAAACCGGGAAAAAGAAATTATTCCGCAGGCAATTCTGGACAAACCCCCGTCTGCGGAACTGCGCCCGAACCAGACAGATCAGGATACACTTCCCCCGTATGAAGTACTGGATAAAATTATAGGTCTATACATTGTTGAAAATCTTGATTCTCTTAAAATTGCAGAGAGAGGTTTTAATTCCGAACTTGTAGATACTGTAATAGGGATGATAAAGAGGGCGGAGTATAAGAGACGGCAGGCTCCTGTGGTTTTAAAAGTCTCTCCCAGAGCTTTCGGCACGGGCCGGAGAATACCGATAGCAGCCTATAACAGGACGCCTTTGAAGTAACAGACTGCTATGACATAGCTGCTTCTGCTGAATCTGCCTTATTCCAATACCCTGCTTTTATTTATAGGCGATTAGAAGGCGCAGGTGTTCTCTGTAGTAGTGATGCTCTTTAAAAGATGAAAACCCCTTCTCCTTTAATAGAGCCTTTAAATCTCTCCGTATAAAATCCTCTGCAAGGGGGCATTCCGCCTTCCTTATTAAGAATTTTACGAGCCAGGATGAGTTGTCAATATCAAATTCGTTATAATCGAGCACGGCAAATCTGCCCTTTTCTTTTAATGCTCTAAAGGCGTTGTCAATAATAATTTCTCTTCTCTCCTGCACGAAACCATGAAGAACAAAAGAAGTAAATACCATATCGTACTCACCTTCTATCTCGAGGGGCTCATCTATCCTGTGTTCTATAAGGCTGGTGTTGGAGAATGAGCAGTTCTTTCTAAACTGGCTCATCATCTCTTCACCTATATCCACACCGGTAACTGCCCCTTTCTCCTTTACATACTTAAG
>QNBI01000054.1 GCA_003641675.1 Spirochaetota bacterium
ATTTTCTGTGATACACGGAAAAGGAGGGGGAGTGCTTCAGAAAGGAGTGCACGAGTATCTTAAGCAGAATAGCACAATAAAAGATTTCTTTTTTGCACCGCCTCAGGAGGGGGGATTTGGTAAGACAATAGTTAAACTATGACTGCTTTTCCTATTTTACCGCAGTGACAGAAAAATTATTTTTCCGGAATATGTTTACAACTTTCTGAATTGTGAAATCCGGGGTTGAGGCTCCTGCAGTAAGGGCTACTGTTTTAAACGATTTTAAAAGTGCTATTTCAAGTTCTTCCGGGTAGGCAATCCAGAAAGCTCTGCTGTATTTCTTCGCCTCTTCGTAGAGCTGTTTAGTGTTGCTGCTGTTGTATCCGCCTATTATCACAGAAGCTTCTGCCATTTTTGAATACTTTTGTATCCATTTAAGGCGATTTATGACAAAAGGGCATATTGAATTTGCAACTTCGGCATTTTTAATTTTATTGCCAAGAGCTTTAATAACATCATTAAACAGTTTCTCCGAAATTGTAGTCTGTGCAATAATAAGTGCTCGGTCCCCCAAACGGAGATTTTTAACTTCGCCGGTCGAGGAGACGACAATACCGTTTTTACCCGCATGCCCTAAATGCCCCTTTGCTTCCGCGTGGCCTGCATAGCCAACTATTATAATTTTATAGCCAAGTTCACGGTAGTGATCTATCTTATTGTGTATTATTTTTACTCTCGGGCATGTCAGATCTATGTATTCGATATTTTTTTCTTTTAGATATATTTCATCTTGCGGAGGGATTCCATGAGCTCTTACAACTACGTACTGGCCATTTTTAAGCTCCTCTTTCCTATGAATGAAATTTATGCCCAGATTTTTTAAGTTTTGAGTAACTATCGGGTTGTGAACCAGTTCTCCGAATGTAGTAACATTTGTTTTCTCGTCTACAGCTTTTACAGCTCCCCGTATAGTACGCTTTACCCCTGCACAGAGCCCTGCATTTTTATCATAAAACACTCTTGTCATGGTCATAGTTAATGTTTAATATATTACAAAACAGGTGCTATATGAACCCCCAATTTATAATAACCTTATTTTCTAATTGGCAGCTAATTGTTATTTCTATTTTTATAATGATTCTTATGCCGATTGTATTTTATCTCGCATCTCTGGATAGAAGGCCTGTAAAGGTAAGACAGAATTCTTTAGATACTTTGGCTGCTAAGAGTGGTAATTTAAAGAAAAGCGCTGAGGATAAAAATACAGAAGAGAACAAACAGGAACAGAATGAAGAAAATAATAGTGAAGGGGGCAAGGGAACATAATCTAAAGAATATAGATGTTGAACTACCGAGAGATTCACTTATAGTTATTTCAGGTATAAGCGGCTCGGGGAAATCATCCCTTGCCTTCGATACGATATTTGCCGAAGGGCAGAGAAGATATGTGGAATCACTTTCTTCTTATGCAAGACAGTTTTTAGGGCGGCTGGATAAGCCGGATGTAGATTATATAGAGGGCCTTTCACCGGCAATATCCATAGAACAGAAAACCACTCATAAAAATCCGCGATCCACCGTAGGAACTGTAACGGAAATTTATGACTATTTACGTCTTCTTTTCGCCCGCATAGGAACAGCTCACTGCCCGAAATGCGGAAGAGAAATAAATGAACAGTCTTTAGACCAAATTGTAGATGCAATTCTTACATATCCCGACGGAACGAAAATAATGCTTCTTGCTCCGATTGTACGGGGCAGAAAAGGACAACATCAAAAAGTACTGGAAGATGCCGGTAAAACGGGATTTGTAAGAGTCAGAGTAGACGGGAAAATTCGTAACCTCGAAGAAAATATAACCCTTGAAAAAAATAAAAAACATACAATTGAAATCGTGATAGACCGCCTTATTGTGAAGCCAGAAATAAGGAACAGAATAGCAGAATCGGTAGAAACTGCATTAGAGGTCTCCGACGGAAAAATAATTGTAACAGACAAATCTACAGGAAATGAACAGTTCTTTTCCAAGGATAATTCCTGTCCTGTATGCAACATAAGCATACCGGAACTACAGCCCAGGCTATTTTCTTTTAACAATCCCTATGGAGCGTGTCCGGCGTGTTCGGGACTGGGCATTACTCTTGAATTTGATGAAGAACTCGTTATTCCGGATAAAAGCCTTTCTTTTAATCAGGGAGCAGTAGTCCCTTATAATCCTAAATCGAGCTGGTACAGAAGTATTTTTACAGCTCTGGCCAGCCACTTTGGATTTTCACTGGACACCCCTTTTAATAAACTGCCTGGAAATGTATACCACCAGATTCTTTACGGCAGTGACGATGTTATACAGTTCCGCTATGAAAACAGAGATCGAAGCGGAAGGTATGAGTATGAATCTTATTTTAAGGGAATACTTAACGATCTAAAAAGGCGCTATATGGAAACGCAGTCCGATGGCATTAAGGAATGGCTGGAGAAATTTATGCTTCGGCAAACATGCCCGGTCTGCGGCGGCAAACGCCTTAGACCGGAAAGTCTAGCTGTAACAGTCGGTGGCAAAAACATTTATGACATTACTATAATGTCTGTAAGTGATGCCTTGGGTTTTTTTAATAATCTTTCTCTGGATGAAACAAAAAAAATAATTTCAAGGCAGATATTAAAAGAGATAAAGTCAAGGCTTGCCTTTATGTCGAGTGTAGGGCTTGACTATTTGACTTTAGAGCGTAGAGCATCTACACTTTCGGGTGGAGAAGCTCAGAGAATACGTCTTGCCACTCAGATAGGCTCATCACTGGTGGGCGTACTGTACGTTTTAGACGAGCCTACAATAGGTCTACATCAGAGGGATAATAAAAGATTGCTCGATACACTGGAACACTTAAAAAATATAGGGAACACACTTATTATTGTTGAACATGACGAACAGACGATTAAAAGGGCGGATTATATAGTGGATTTGGGCCCGGGCGCCGGCGAGCATGGCGGATATGTTATGGCTTCCGGAAATTATGGGGAAATACTTTCCAATCCCGCCTCTTTAACCGGTAAATATCTTTCCGGTGAAATATCCATAGATATACCCGATAGCCGCAGGAAGGGAAACGGTAAGTTTATAGAACTTTTCGGAGCTGCAGAACATAATTTAAAGGGCATAGATGTTTTGTTTCCCCTGGGAAGACTTACCGTTATTACAGGAGTTTCCGGATCCGGGAAATCGACCCTGCTAAATGATATGCTTTACCCGATTCTTGCAAGTAAAGTCAGAAAGGCCAAACCGCCGCGCTTAAAATATAGAGAGATAAGAGGATACGGGGAAATAGATAAAGTAATTAATATAGATCAGAGTCCTATCGGCCGGACGCCGCGTTCAAATCCTGCCACATATGCAGGACTGTTTACACCTATACGGGAAATATTTGCCTCTTTACCAGAGTCGAAGGCACGCGGGTATAAACCCGGAAGATTTTCCTTTAATGTAAAAGGCGGCAGATGCGAGAACTGCCAGGGGGCCGGAACAAAAAAAATAGAAATGCAGTTTCTGCCGGATGTTTATATAACTTGCGATGTCTGCAAAGGGAAGCGATACAACAGGGAAACTCTTGAAGTAAGATTTAAAGGTAAAAATATATATGATATTCTTGAAATGTATGTTTCCGAAGCGCTTGTTTTTTTCCGGCATATCCCATCCGTTATAAATAAGCTTAAGACTCTGGATGCAGTGGGGTTGGGATATATTAAACTTGGACAGGCTGCTACAACCTTGTCCGGCGGAGAAGCTCAGAGATTAAAGCTTTCACTTGAACTTTCAAAGAGGAGTACGGGAAAAACTTTCTATATACTGGATGAACCAACTACGGGACTGCATTTTGCAGATGTTAAAAAGCTAATGGAGGTGCTGCAGCTGTTGGTTGAAAATGGAAACACAGTTGTACTTATAGAGCATAATATGGACGTAATTAAACAGGCCGATTATATAATAGACCTTGGGCCGGAAGGCGGAGACAGAGGGGGCAAAATCGTTGCAACGGGTACTCCGGAGGAGATTGCGCGAAACAGACACTCATATACCGGAATGTATCTTAAAGCTGTTCTTTTTAAAAATTAATATTGATGAGTAAGTATTTAATTATTTTCTATATTCTTTTCTCTGCTCTTTTTTCCTATGCTATGCCGCTGGAAAATCTTGAGGCACCTTACGGAGCGGAAACCACTGTAAATTTAATAGTAAGTACTCTTTCACAGGATATTTCTACTGCCAGCTACTATGAACTGCTAAGCTGGTGCAGGGAGCTCTCTTTAAAAGAAACAGGAAGCCGAAAGGACCTGCAGGCAAGACTGCTTAAATATTACAGTATTAAACTGCCCTCTACCCTGGGAAAAAAGGGAACTACAATAGAAATCGAATCTGCAAAGGAAACGGAATATTTCACAATAGATAGCGCAAAAGAAAATTATGTTTCCTTAAGCGGTGATGTTTTACTCACTATTGAAGACAGAGGAAAAAACCGAAAACATACTATAAAAGCAAATAAAATCGTATTTAATGAAACAAAAAACACGGTAACTGCAACCGGAAATGTTGAATATCATCTGCAGAATGGCACTCAGGATGAAATTTTTAGAGGTGAATCCATAAGCTTTGATCTGAATACATGGGAAGGCATGTTTTACCGGGGCAAGACAGAGAGAGAGCAGGAGCAGAACGGCAAAAAAACAAAGTACTTTTTTTCCGGCAGGGAGATAGAAAGAAAGAAAAACGACATAGTAATTTTAAGAGACGGAAGTATTACTTCGTGCAATCTGGAGAATAACCCGCACTATCATTTACAGGCGAAACGGATATGGGTTCTGGCTCCCGGTGAATGGGCGGTTCAGAACTCTATTCTCTATATAGGAAGGATACCTGTTATGGCAGTTCCGTTTTTCTTTTATCCCGGAGATAAACTCTTTTTTCATCCTACCCTGGGTTATAAAACGAGAGAGGGGAACTTTGTTCAAACAACGACTTACCTGTTGGGAAGAAAAAAGCAGGTTTCAAACCCTATTTCCTTTCTTAATTTGAATAAGAGCGGAAATGGACAGTATAAAGAAAAGCTAAAGGGTTTATTTTTAAGAAAACAGAAAGAAACGGTAAATACTTCGAATAAAGATTTTTTAAAAGTTTTCCTGGATCTGTACTCCCGGCTTGGGATATTTTCAGGTATGGAGGGCAACTTTCATCCGGATATAACTTTCAAAGGCGGTATTGCAGCGAGCAGGGATATATTTTATGATTCTTTAACCAATCTTTATACTCCTTTTTATATGAATGAAAATAATGAGCTTGTTTCTCTCTGGAACAGTTCTTATTTTTTAGGAGTGGCCATGCCGTTCCGGTTTGGTTTAAATTCAAAGCTCAATTCTCATGCAGGGGTATTTAATTTTACAGGGAATTTTGAACTGTATTCCGATCCGTTTTTCAGCCAGGATTTTTACAGCAGATCGGAAGGTTTGGACTGGAATACCCTTTTAAGCAGCCAGTCTGCCGAAAGTACTTCCTCTGGAATTAGGAGCAATCTTCTTTTGAGCTTTGGCACAACGGCTGACCTGACAAAATATATTAAATCAGATTTTATAAAAAATATCTCCTTTCCATATATAAATATAAAATATACACTTATGAGCAAAGATAATACGGGTTTACCAGATAATATTAAAGATGTGGATCCTTCAAGAAAATTTTACTACCCTCTCAGCCTTAAAATTCCCGAAGTTTCTTTTAATCTTAACGGAAATATATTTAGTTCAAGGGGTGGCTATTCAAAAAACAGTACCAAAATAAAAAAAACTGCTAACAGCAACAGCCCCGGTGCTGTTAGCAAGAATTCCGTTTCTAAATCTTTGAAAGGTTATGAATTCAGCCTTTTACCGGAAAAAACTAAAACTCCTCTAAAAAACAATGAGAGCACAAAACAATTTGGTGGTGAAACTAAAATTAAACCGCCTTCCCGGATAACAAATATGCCTGCTGCAATTACTTCGAAAATACCTAATATAAGTGTGAATTATCAGTTAAGACCGAAATTCCTTGTAGAAGATACATTTAATTCGGAAAACTGGAATACAGCTGAAGATATAGATTATTCACTCCTGTATACAACATTAACCGGTTCTGGGTTTTCAAGAATTGATGGGCTGTTTGATTTTTTCAACTCCTCTCTAAAAATAAGCGACGGACTTGTTCTTGAAGGCAATTATATTAATCACATTAACAGGGCAAATTCAATTAGTGATGAGGATTGGCTTAATCTTCAACTTAACGACTATAACCAGATTGGATTTGATATGAAGAATATCGCGAGTATATCGGTTTTTCCTTTTACTGCTGTAGATGTGCTAAAAGGAACTGCTTTTACCTACAATTTAAACTGGCTATTCTATAGATTGATTTTTTCAGATAACAGTAACGGAATACCTGTATATACAGGCATTCCGCCGGAATGGAATAAGGATTCGGTTTTAGCCAATAATTTAAGCTTTTTATTTAAATATTCCCCCTTTGACACAGTAGCTGAGGCAGTGACCTTTACATATTCCATGCCTCCGATGCAGCAGACTATTACCGCAAAAATAGATTCAAAGCTCATGTTTTCTACTACATCGGTACAATCTGCAGTAAGAGAAACAGAAACAAATAGCTGGATTTTTGACCCGATTTCTATAAATGAAAATCTATTATTTGGTAAAGAGCTTTCCTTGACAGCATCTGCAAAATACAGCACAGAGGATTCCGTATTTAATACAATAACAACTGGTCTAAAGTTATGGAATTTTAACAGCTCTCTGTACTTTGAAAGAATGGTGCCTCTGGACCCTCTAGGGAATCCGGAAGGGGGAAAGGAGTGTTTTATGCCGCTTTTATTAAAAGCGGGTTACAGTATACCCGGAGGTAATTATTATTTCTGGAAAAACAGAATTAATCTGGAAAGTTCTGTGAATGCGAATTTTTCCATGAACCTGCAAAAATATATTGACAGCACATTTAATTTCACATTGAAATTTAATGTTTCAATCTATAATTTTCTGGATTTATCCTTTTCATCTACATCCTACAACAACAGAATTTACCTTTATATTCCCGGGATGGCGGAGAAACTTGATGAAAAATGGGTAAATCCCTTATCTGATCTTTTCCGTTCCTTTAACTTTTTTAATATTAAAGACAGGTATAGAACTTTTTTTAAGATTAAATCTCTTTCAATAAAAGGCGTGCATCATCTGCATGACTGGGATTTAACTTTTGAATATACTGGGAAACCGGAGCTTCGCCAATATGCCGATGGTACAGCCCAGTATGAATGGGCTCCTTCTTTTTCTGTCTTTATTCAATGGCCGTCATTTCCATTAATGAAAACTAAAATTTCCGGTGATTCAAACGGAATAAATATACGGGGTTGACTTTACTTAACTGTTATAGGTAACATTATATAAAACGGAGGTTTATGAGCGGACATTGGTCGATAGTTGTAAGTGATCGGGCTGTATTAAGCGATTTGTTCGGTGCAAATGATCAGAATATTAAAATTTTTGAAGAGCTTTTAGGTGTCAGGATTCTTACACGCGGAAATGAAATATTTCTGGAAACCGATAATGATAAAACAAGAAGAGTTTTTAAAACAATTCTGACGGAATGTGAAGATCAGGTAAAATCCGGCCATGCCTTAAATCCTTCGATAATAAAGGCAATTCACAGCTCTTTAAGAAACGGAGAAACAGAAGAAGTTGATATTCTTAAGCAGAATACGGTTATTATTCCAAATGGAGCGGCAAGAGTTTTCCCCAGAAGTGTTAATCAGGCTCTTTATATAGAATCTATAGAACAGAATGATATGGTATTCGGAATAGGACCTGCAGGAACCGGAAAAACTTTTCTGGCAGTTGCTGAGGCACTGAAGGCTGTAATTGGTCGTTCTATAAAAAAATTGGTAATAACAAGGCCCGTTATAGAAGCAGGTGAGAGCCTAGGCTTCCTACCCGGCGACCTGGAAACAAAGATAAACCCGTATCTTAAACCTCTTTACGATGCTATGGAGATGCTTTTGCCTTTTGAAACAATAAAAAAGATGGAAGAAAACGGCAGCATAGATATTGCTCCGCTTGCATATATGAGAGGAAGAACTCTTTCCGATTCATTTATAATTCTGGATGAAGCCCAGAATACTACACGTAAACAGATGAAGATGTTTTTAACACGCATAGGTGAAAAGAGTAAAACGGTAATTACGGGAGATATTACTCAGATAGATCTACCGAATCCTAAATCCTCCGGTCTGCTGCATGCGATGTCTATTTTAAGTAAAATAAGGGAAATTAAATTTATCTATTTTAACGAAGCCGATGTTGTAAGAAACAAATTAGTCCGTAAAATTGTGCATGCCTATGAAACAGACAGAGAAAAATAATCCGCTAAAGGATAAATCAGTTGGCAGATCAAATAAGCTTTCTGATTTCATTAAGAAAAAAGTAGCAACAGAAGAGACCCTTTTTATTGCAGGAACGCTTTTGCTGACCCTTGCTCTGATATTAATTAACCTGCAGCTTGGGAAATCCTCCTTTAAAAACACAATTTCGTCCTACAAGGTGGGTACGGTTGCGGAGCGCGATGTAGTTGTAAACAGGAATATTGTGTTTATTGACAAGAAAGCAACGAAATTAAAAAGAGATGCCAAAGCTAAACTTGTACCTCCTGTATTTGAGGTAAAAGAAGGAATTGTTAATAAAGTTCATGACTCATTTATGAAATTCAAAGATGTTGTGCTGCAGGGGTATCATTCCGGATCAAATATAGGCAATACTTTCCTGCGTGTACAGCTTGTTGTTCCCGGTTTTGGCGATGAGAAGCTGATAAA
>QNBI01000055.1 GCA_003641675.1 Spirochaetota bacterium
ACTTTGTTTTTTAAATCATCTGCGGAAAGGGTTGAGACTTCTACATTAATTCCCGTTTGGTCCTTAAACTTGGCAAGAAGAGCTTCCGAAGGAGCTCCCCAGGAAGGTGTAATGTATACAAGTTTCGAAGGCACCTCCTTTTCCTGCTGGCCCTTTGCGAAAAGGCTCCCAATTCCAACCATTCCTGTTATCATGACAGCGGTGGTAAAAAGAAAAATGAGTTTTTTCATAATTAAATCCTCCTTGTTTAACTATACTTTCTGCGGTTTAATTTTGTCAATAATATTTTACGCTTAAATTAAAAAAAACCGAAAAACTTTTACACACTGTACGGGTTGTACAGTTTACAGGAAAGTATGTACTTAAGGATAGGAAACTTTCCCCATTACTGCTTCATGTTCGGCGCCGGTAGCCGCTGTTACATTATTAATCTTTCCAAGAATTGTCCACAGTCCCATTAATGCAAATGCAATGGCCTCT
This sequence comes from Spirochaetota bacterium, assembly GCA_003641675.1. Classification (GTDB taxonomy): domain Bacteria; phylum Spirochaetota; class Spirochaetia; order SZUA-6; family SZUA-6; genus SZUA-6. The sequence continues at coordinate 481 of QNBI01000055.1, forward strand.
TTAAAATCGGAATCTATGCCGTAATCCTCCCCTTTCTCAACTATGGAGCGGGGCAGATGCTTTTTTAACGAGTCCATTATTACAGAATTATGCACGCCTCCGCCTGTTACTATAACAACCTCCGGTTCTTCCGGTAAAAATCTTTTATACGAATCCGCTATGGAATATGCTGTAAATTCTTCCGCCGTTCTAATGATATCTGCGTTTGCCTTAATATCCTTTAGTTCTTCTTCCAAAAATCTACCGCCGAACTCCTCTCTCCCGGTAGTTTTTGGAGGGCTCTTTTTCAGGTACGGGTGTTCCATCCATTTGTTCAGCAGATTATCAATCACCTTTCCCCTTTTCCCTATAGCCCCGTCCTTATCGTATTTAAGTTTCCCCCTGGTATAAATACTTACCAGGGCATCAATTATCATATTCCCCGGCCCTGTATCGAAGGCTACCACTCCCTCTCCTTCCTTAGGAATCCATGTAACATTTCCGATACCCCCGAGATTCTGTGCCGCAGTATTTTTGCTCATGTCTTTAAAGAGTATCTGGTCCAAAAAAGGCACCAGGGGAGCGCCGCTTCCGCCTGCAGCAACATCTGCCGTCCTGAAATCCGACACAACCGGTATTCCAGATTTCTGTGCTATCGCCGACGCCTCTCCAATCTGGATTGTTCCACGCACCTCTTCCCCGCATAACTCAAGAGGCTCGGCCACATGATAAACCGTCTGCCCGTGCGACCCGATAACATCTATATCTTCCGGTTTTAGCCCTGTATTTTTTAAAAGTTCTAATACGGCTTCCGCAAAAAGATTTCCAAGTCTGATATTTAAAGCGGCCATTCTGCGGAGCGAACCGGATGAGTCCTTAAACAGAGTGAAAATTTCCTTTCTTATACAATCCGGGATCGGGTAGGTTATATTGGCCATTGTTTTAATTGATACGTGATCACCGATTAAATTCACACCCACTACAGAAGCGTCGATTGAATCCACAGAAGTGCCGGACATTAAACCGATTGCCGTGTAGCTGTTTTTTTTCACTATTTTTTTCACTATGCCAACCCCTTTTATAACCTGCCTTTATTGCATGTGCGCAATATATGCCCTCAATATACTGCCGGAGGGTATCCCCTTCCTAATAGTATTTATTTTATACAGTCTTTATCAATACCGGATTTGCAATTAGTATGGAAGATAAATGATAAATCCAGAACTTGAAGAAAAAATTAAAAAATTAGTCGATTCAGAAATTAAAAATGGGACTTTTCCGGGAGCGGTTGTACTCGTGGAAAAAGATAACAGCATTACATGCGGAATTGCCGGCGGCCACAGAGACCCGGATTTACCGGGTGATAAAATGACACGAGATACACTATTTGATCTTGCATCGCTTACTAAACCGCTTGCAACGGCACTTCTCACCTTAATAGTCTTCGAAGAGGAAAAAGAGTCTGTTTTTTCAACGTTATCGCGTTTCTTTGATAACCTGCCGGAGGAAAGCCGGGGTATTACGGTTTTTCAGCTTTTAACACATTCGTCCGGTCTGCCTCCTGTTCCGGATATTTACCTGTCCTTTCCGGATTCTGAGAAGATTAATCCCCGGCTTGCAAGAAAAATTCTTTTGTCGAAAATACCTGTAAAGAAACCGGGAAGAGAAATTATCTACAGTTGTACAGGCTATCTTTTTACAGGGCTTATTCTCGAGAGAATAACTGGTATAAGATTGAGCTCCTTATTTAAAAAACTAATAGTAGATAAAGCAGGTATTACTGACCTGTTTTTTAATCCTGAAAAAAAATTTTTAAACCGAATTGCCCCTACAGAGTACTGTAAATGGAGAAACCGCCGGTTAAGAGGCGAAGTGCACGATGAAAATTCCTACTGTATGGGAGGTGACGGCGGAAATGCAGGATTGTTCGGTACTGCAGACTCAGCGCTTAAGCTTACAAAAATATTTACAGATAAAGGATTATTTAACGGCAGAAGGATTTTAAAAGAGGAGTCTGTTAATTTAATGACGCATGCGCAGATAGAAAACCGCTCTGTAGGTTTTATGGTTCAGAACCCCTTATCCCCGTGCGGACTTCTTTTCAGTAAAGATTCCTACGGCCATACTGGATTTACAGGAACAAGCATCTGGATAGAGCCGAAAGAGAGTCTTAAAATTATTGTTTTCACAAACAGGGTCTATTTCGGCCGCGAGAATACGGCAGAAAAAATTAAATCCTTTAGAAGAGAAGTACATTCGCTTATCCGGATGGAGCTCGCTAAATAGAATTTCCTTAAAAAAGTTACTCTCTGCATTTATTAACTCCCAGGCCGCAGCCGTTTTGCTCCTTGGAGGGCAGCTGTACTATGGAGCCTGAATATTTTATCCCGCAGAAAGGGTCGTTTTTAATTAGAAGAGGGGCATCCAGATCGGCAAAATCACACTCTGCTGCAAGGAAAGCAGAAGCGGTAGTGCCTAAGGATGATTCAATAAAGCCGCCTATCATTACTTTAAATCCGGCCGACCTTGCCTTTCTTATAAGTTCCAGAGTTTTTAGCGGCCCCCCTGTCTTGCCCGTTTTTACAACGATTCCGGCAACATTTTGAGCTGTTTTCGAAAGCTCTGATAAGTCTTTAGCCGATTTTATACTTTCATCTAAAAAGATAGGAATAGAGGATTTTTCAGCGATTTTTTCTATATCGCTGAAAGGAGCTTTTAAAGGTTCTTCCAACATTTCAAAGGCTATTCCATAACCCCTGTACTTCTCTTTTAAATAGTTTAAGGATTCGGTTTTTTTTAGTGCCTCATCGAGATTCCAGCCCTGATTGGCATCCAGCCGTATTGTTAGTCCGGAATGGCTGCCTTTTACGGTTATGATCCGCAGAATATTTTTTAGCCTTTCAATATCATCCGGGAAACCAACCTTAATTTTAATAGTATCGTATGAAGATTTTTCCACTGCATCCGCCATATCCTGTAGACTGCCGTAGGATATAGTATACGAAGTTTCGGCAAGAGAAGGCTTATCGGAGTTCTTTCCTGTGTATACACCTATGTATTCATCGTATCTTTTGCCTCGGATACGAGCAAGAATATCGACCAGTGCAGTTGTAAATGCGCATTCCGCAAAGGAAGAATGAAAAATAAACTTAGACTTTGCATATTCCGCTTCCAAAGGGAAATTAAGACTCTTTAGCTTTTCCGAACTCAGTTTAATCTCTTCTGTTATAATGTTTTCTTCGGCATTATAATAGGGAACAATCGGGGCTTCTCCGTATCCGGTATAATCTTTGTATTTAATTGTGAAAATTATACTGTCCCTGAAAACAGAGCTTCCGTGAGCAATATTAAAGGGATTGTTAAGAATAAGCCGTATCTTTTCCAGTTTGTATTCTATGCCGGACATTCTAGAATAACCGCCTTTACTAAAAAATATTTCCAAAAATTATAATTTATGTTGAAAATCTTTTTTGTATGGGTTATTATAGAAAAAAAATAAGGATAGATCAATAATATGGATTTACTTGAAGGGCTTACCACGGAACAACGAAATCCTAACTCTATTGGAATAGATAAAATGGATACTGTTTCCATTCTTAAGATAATTAACAATGAGGATAAGCTTGTCCCGCTGGCTGTTGAAAAGGAGATAAAAAAGATAGCCAGAGTTGTAGATATAGTTGTTAATGCTTTTAAAAGAGGCGGGAGGCTATTCTATGTAGGAGCCGGAACTTCCGGAAGGCTGGGGGTTCTGGATGCCGCGGAGTGTCCGCCGACATTCGGCACAGATCCGCAGATGGTTCAGGCAATAATAGCAGGGGGAAGGGATGCTCTGGTAAGAGCTGTCGAATGGGCGGAGGATAAAGAATCCGAGGGGAAAAAAGAGATTGACAGGAGGGGCTTTAACTTTAAAGACGTTCTTATAGGTATTACCGCTAGCGGCCAGGCGCCCTTTGTGATCGGCGCTATGAAAAGAGCCCGTGAAATAGGAGCAAGTGTTGTTGCTTTGAGCTGTAATGAGAAATCAGAGACTTTTAATTACGCTGATTATATTATACATATTAATGCAGGTCCTGAGATTATAATGGGCTCAACACGAATGAAATCCGGAACAGCACAGAAACTTGTTTTAAATATGATAACAACGACATCAATGATTAAAATGGGTAAGGTCTACAATAACCTTATGGTGGATCTTGTGCCTGTTAATAGTAAACTTGTTAAAAGGTCCAAAAGAATAATTATGCTTGCAACGGAGTGCAGCGAAGCAGAAGCGGCAAGGGCTTTTAAAGAATCCGGGAACAGACCTAAGACTGCAATTGTGATGGTTCTGCTCGGAGTGGATAAAAAAACGGCAGAGACTCTTCTGGATAGAAACGACGGAAGAATCGGCCTTGCGTTGGATGCTTATGAGAGAAAAAAATAGCCAAGAAACACTTCGTCGACATGCTGCGCAGTTTTCATATGTTGCTCCAAACATTGCCGTTTTAATTAAGCATGTGCCGGAAACGGAAAACCTTAAAATAGACGAAAAAACCGGTACCGTTGTGCGCAAGGGGCAGAATGCGATTGTAAACCCTATGGACCTGTATGCAATAGAAGCGGCCTTAACGGTGAAGGATAAAAATCATAAAACAGATATTACCGTAATAACAATGGGGCCGCCGAATGCCGAAAGATCGCTTCGTGAAGCATTGTCGATGGGGTGTGATAATGCTGTGCTGATAAGCGGAAGGGAGTTTGCAGGATCGGATACTTTTGCAACCTCGCTTGTTTTAAGCAGGGTAATTAAAGGACTTAAAAACTACGATTTAATTCTATGCGGAGAACGTGCGACGGACGGAGATACGGGACAGGTTGGACCTGCCGTTGCCTCTTTTCTTGATTATCCTGTAATTACCTATGTATCTAATTTTAAGTTAAATACTAACAATAGCGGTGAATTTATAGCATCTGTTGATAGAATTGTGGAGGAGGGGATAGAGCATTACGAGGCAGAGCTTCCTGTTGTTTTAACTATTTCAAAGGCAATAGGTGTACCGAGGATTCCGACATTAAGCGGTAAAAAGCGTGCGAAGAAAGCGGTTATAAAGAATATCGGTTTTAACCCTGAGCTGTTTGGAGAGGATGAAGTCGGGCTAAACGGTTCTCCTACAAGGGTTATAAAACTCTACAGGCCGAAGGTGAAAAGGAACCCATTAATTATCATCCCGAAAAATGAGGAAGAGATAGAAGCTGCTGCAGATAAGCTTATAGATTTTTTAAAAAATGAGGCCGGCATAGTTTGAAAAAAATACTGCTCCTTGGGGAAACTAAAAAAAACAGGGTAAAGATGGTTTCCTACGAATTAATTGCAAGGGCGAGACGGCTGCCGGGTAAGGGCGAAGTCGGCAGAAAGAAGGGCGGAAGTGTGGGCATCAATGGCATCGACAGAAGTAGAGGCATTACGGTGGGTAAGGCAGATGACGATACGCTTGAAGTCGTAGTTATTCTGCCAGGAGAAGCGGAAAACCCGGAAGAACTCTGCTACAGGGGCGCCGACAGGGTTCTGCATATTGACCAGAAAGAGTTTAACTATTTTTCACCGGAGAGGCTGCAGAAAGCTCTCTCTGCAATAATAAAAAAAGAAGACCCCGATGTATTAATAGCGGCAGCTACAACTACGGGAAGAACAGTAATGCCTTACCTTGCAGTAAAGGAGAAAACAGGGCTTACGGCGGACTGTACCGAACTAAAACTGGATACAGAATCCGGAACGCTGTATCAAACCCGGCCTGCAGTAGGCGGCAATATCATGGCTACTATTAAAACTGCTTTCGGAAAACCCCAGATGGCGACTGTAAGGCAGAATTCGATGAAACCGCTGGATAGGGATGAAAGCAGAAAAGTAAATATAGAGAACCTCGCTTTCTCCGGTGATATATTAAAATCGAGAATTAAATATTTAGGAATTACAGAGTTTAAGGAGAGGGAAACCCTTAAGGATGCGAAGGTTATTATATCCGGAGGAAGGGGCTTAAAAAAGAAAGATAACTTTTTTCTAATAGAAGAGTTTGCAGAACTTATTCATGCTCATGCGGGGGCGTCCAGAGAGGCTGTGGACAGGGGATGGATTTCGTATCCGCATCAAGTTGGCTTAAGCGGGAAGACTGTTAACCCGGAACTCTATGTAGCAGTGGGCATATCCGGTGCAATACAGCACCTTGCCGGCATGCAGACATCAAAAAAAATAGTGTCGATAAATATCGATCCCGGTGCCCAGATTTTCTCGGTTTCTGATTTAGGGATTGTATGTGATTTGTTTGATATTTTACCGGTAGTGATTAAAAAGTTAAGGGGAAGATAGAATTGCCAGAGCACAGCGGCTACAGCAGAATTAATCAAAGAATAGCGGAAGAACTTAAAAGTATTGTCGGGAGGGCAAATGTAATATTTGCCGACAGGGAAAAACTGGAACCGTACTCGCACGATGAAGTCGCCGAGGATATGCATTTTTCCCTGCCGGAGGCTGTTGTAAAACCGGAATCCGCTCTGGAGATTTCAAGGATAATGAAGCTTGCAAACAGATACATGATTTCTGTAACTCCAAGAGGAGCGGGGAGCGGATTATCCGGAGGCGCAATTCCTGTTTACGGGGGGATTGTTCTTTCTTTTGAGAGGATGAACAGAGTATTAAACATCGACCTTGATAATCTAATGGTTGAGGTAGAGCCCGGAGTTGTTACGAATACCATAAATGAGGAGCTTAAAGAGTACGGACTCATGTTCGCAGGATATCCCATGAGCCTGGAGACCTGTTTTATCGGAGGCAATGTTGCGGAAAATGCCGGGGGCGGTAAGGCAATTAAGTACGGGGTTACTTCTAGGTATATAATGGGTTTGGAATTTGTAACTGCGGAAGGTGAAATTATAAAGCTCGGTGGAAAGGTGCGGAAAAATGTAACAGGGTATGACCTTATCCATCTGCTTGCCGGTTCGGAGGGGACTCTCGGTATATTTACAAAGATTACATTAAGCCTTGTACCGATACCGGGTTTTCGTGCTGTACTCCTTGCCCTTTTTAAAAGCACGGAAGATGCAATATCGGTAGTTCCGGGTCTTCTGCGGGTAGGTAAAATTATACCTGCGAGTATTGAGTATATGGACAGGCTGTCTGTGACAACAACCTGTGAATACTTAAACGAAGTGCTTCCCTACAGGGATTCTGAGGCTATGTTGTTAATAGAGATAGACGGCAAAACGGAGGATGAGGTTTCCAGAGATTATGAGGTAGTCGGCGATATATGTTTAAAAAAAGGTGCATTCGAAGTGTATGTTGCAGACAATAAAACAACGATAGAAAGGGTCTGGAGTGTTAGGCGGAATATTGCAGAGGCTTTTAAGGTGGATACAGCACACCAGAGCCTTGAGGATATTGTTGTCCCTACTGCATCCATACCGGATTTTATGAAGGACCTTCAGGCTCTCGCCGTTAAAAACGGTGTGGATATACCCTGTTACGGCCATGCAGGTGACGGTAATCTCCATGCGACTGTTTTAAAACCGAAGCTATGGGATGAGGAGAAGTGGCTTAAAAAGCTCGATACAGTATTAAAGGAGCTCTATAGAATAACTGTGGGGTACGGAGGCGAAATCTCCGGTGAACACGGCATAGGGAGCAAACGTAAAAAGTATATAGGGATTAACTTATCACAGGGCACGATAGAACTAATGAAACGCATAAAAAAGGCATTTGATCCCAATAATATTCTAAACCCGGGGAAAATCTTTCCGGATATTTAAGAACCTGTTAAAATCAGCGTCTTTTCTGTTTTACCGCTTCCGATGTTCTTTTAAGATGCTTAAGTATTGTTTTGGAATTCCTCGAAGCAATTACGGAGAAGAGTATATCTACTATAATAAGCTGAGATAGCCGCGATGCCATTGCCCCCTCTCTTAAAAGGGGTTCTGTAAAAGGAACCGGGAGGTTTACATCCACAGCCGATGAAAGCGGGTTTTTCCCGAACCTTGTTATTCCGATTAAAAAAGCGCCGGATTTTTTTGCCTCTTCAACAGATTTAAGGACAATTGGGGTTTCTCCTGAGTATGAGACAGCTACTGCACAGTCGCCTTTTCTAAGCCCGCAGGCGGAGGTAAGCTGGAGGTGGCTGTCAGGGCTGTACATACACTTAACGCCGATTCTTAAGAGTTTCTGGTAGAGGTCGAGTGCGACTATTCCGGAAGCTCCTACGCCGTAAATATCAATCCTGTCCGAATTAAATATTTTCTCCGCTGCAGTTTGTATCGAAGCAAAATCCAAAAGCTTTAATATTGCATCCATAACCTTTTTACTGTTGTGGACTATTGTGTCTGCTATTTCCTTAATAGACAGTCCCGGCT
>QNBI01000484.1 GCA_003641675.1 Spirochaetota bacterium
ATTAATCTTTGAAGGCTTTTTCTTAAGTACTGTGGAAATATCGAGAACATTGCTCACTTTCCTGTTATTAACCATAGTTATAATATCACCGGGTTTAACACCTGCAATCTGAGCAGGGCTGCTCTTGTCCACCTTCCACACGACAGGAACTATCCATGAATAAACACCAATCTTTCCCGCACCCGTATTAATATCTAACTCCGGCGTCAGAAACAGATTAATTACTCTACTGTCGCGTTTAACAGACAAATTAAGCTTTTCCCCGGCATTTACAGAAACAATTTCCAATAAATCCTGAAAATTTCTAACAGGTTTCCCGTTAATGCCTATAATTATATCGCCCGTCTTTAATCCGGCCCTAGTAGCTGGCGGCTCCGATTTAAAACTATCCAAAGAATAATCTGTTGCAAGCACTATCCTGTTAGAGGGAGAATATATGTAAAAACCTGACCACCATACGATCGTCAAAACTAAAAATGCAAAAATAAGGTTAAACAGGGGACCTGCCACAGCAACTGCCACTCTCTTAAGGGGATGTACAGAAAAAAATGAACTCTTTTCATCCGGAATCTTTGTTAGCTCTTTCTGCACAGCTAGCCGCAGCAAATCATCTCCCTTTAATTTACAGTACCCGCCGAAAGGTATTAATGAAACCTGATAAAGGGTTTTATTCTTCTTAATACCAAAAATCCTTTTGCCAAATCCTACAGAAAACGTTTCAACTTCTATGCCACTCAGGTTAGCTGCAACAAAATGACCCAATTCGTGAATTATAATAATTATACCTAATCCAAAAAGTCCAAGCAGGATTGTAAAGATCATCTTATATATTCCTCACTTATTTTCCTTGCCCTTAAATCCACATCCATTATATCCTCTATGCTTAACGCTTTCCCCTGCCAATTTTTGCTTAAACACTGTTCTACAACATCCGGAATATCCACAAATTTAATTTTTTCCTCTATAAACATCGATACGGCAACTTCATTGGCTGCATTATATACAATCGGAAGTACGCCTCCCTCTTCTATTACACTGTAAGCAAGTGAAAGCATCCGGTATTTTTGAAAATCTATCTTTCGAAATTCCAAAGTTACATCATCCAGAAGAAGCCGGCTAAAACCCGTGTCTCTTATTTCCGGGTAAGTAAGAGCGTTCTGGATGGGCAGCCTCATATCCGGCTTGCCAATCTGGCCATAGAGCATTCCGTCTTTTGTTCTTATAAGGGAATGAACTATACTCTGCGGATGAATTACTACCTTAAGCTTTTCCGGTGAAAAAGAAAACAATTTGTTTGCCTCTATTACCTCTAACCCCTTATTAGCCATAGAGGCCGAATCTATCGTTATTTTTTTACCCATCTTCCATGTAGGATGTCTAAGAGCATCTGCAACTGTTACATTATTAAGCTGCTCGGCGGTGTAATCACGAAGTGCTCCGCCGGATGCAGTTAGAACAATTTCATCTATACTACTCCTATCCAGTATCCTCATCAGATTAAACACTGCTGAATGTTCGGAATCTATCGGCAGTATTTCTCTTTCCTTTTTCTTTGCCATATCCAGAAGCAGTTCGCCGGCCATAACAATACTCTCTTTGTTGGCAAGTGCAAGGTCCTTTCCGCTCATTAACGTCCAGAAAGATACCAAAAGCCCGGAAACTCCCGAAACGCCATTTACAACCAGGTCCGCCTTAGTTTCCCTTACCATATCTACAAGAGCATTAGTCCCGACATAGATTTTTATATTATCTTTAAAGGTATAATTCCTACTTTCCTGTTTTAGAAATTTATGTGAATTAACACCATCATTTTCGAACCCGACAGAAACTGCAACCGCTTCCGGAAGAAACTCATCCGCTTGCACAAACATTTTCTGCCAGTTAGTATTGCAGGATAATCCTGCTATTTTAAACAAATCCGGATTTTTCCTGATTACATCTATTGTACTACTGCCAATAGAACCTGTGCTACCTGCAACAATAATTCTTTTTATTTTCATTATTCTTTACCGGCCGTTTTACTCATTATCCAGGGTACTTCTGAGAGATTTTAAAAATATAATAAAAGATAGGGGCCACAAAGAGCATAGAATCTATGGAGTCCAGAAGCCCTCCCCTCCCAGGTATAATTTCACCCGAATCCTTAACCTCGGCAGATCTCTTTAAAGCCGATTCCACCAGATCCCCAAGAATTCCGACTATTCCAAAAACAGAACCTATAATTATTACCCCGCCAATTTCAATATTAAAAAGCCCCGGAATTGTATAATAGTAAAGAATACTTATACCAACTGCACCGAGAAAACCAAAAATAAAACCTACAAGAGACTTTTTAGGGCTTATAATTAAGCCCATCCTTGTTCCTCTCCCTATCGAAAGCCCTGCTATATATGCCATTATATCATTCACAAATACCACACTAAAAAAATAGAAAAGCAGCAGAGAAGCGTTTTGAAGTTCGGAAATTCTAATTATATAAGCTATAAAAAAACCCGGGTAAATCGCTGCCATAACAGTAGCTGCACTGTTTTCCAG
>QNBI01000056.1 GCA_003641675.1 Spirochaetota bacterium
CCTTGGAAGACCACTGGAAATTAAACTATCCGAAGACATACTGGGACGTACCTTTAACGGAATAGGCATGCCCATTGACAGCAGTGGTGAGATTATACAGGGAGAGTACCATGATATCAATGGCGAACCTATTAACCCTGCTTCCAGGATGTATCCGAGAAACTACATAGAGACAGGCGTATCTGCAATTGACGGGCTAATGACTATAATTAGGGGTCAGAAGCTTCCTATTTTTTCCGGTAATGGGCTCCCGCATAACAGGCTGGCAGTACAGATTACACGTCAGGCAAGGATTAAGGGAGACGAAAAAGAACGTTTTGCTATCGTATTTGCAGCAATGGGGATACAGCATGACAGCGCACGGTATATCCTTTCATCATTCGAGGAATCCGGCGCTTCTAAGAATGTCGTAACATTTTTAAACTTAGCCGATGATCCTACAATAGAAAGAATAGCTACGCCGCGTGTTGCCCTTACAGCAGCGGAATATCTCGCATTCGAAAAGGATATGCATGTCCTTGTCATTTTAACGGATATGACCAATTACTGCGAGGCTCTCAGGGAGCTTTCCACTGCAAGGGGGGAAGTGCCGTCGAGGAAGGGCTACCCGGGATATCTTTACAGCGATTTGGCCAGCATGTACGAGCGTGCAGGCATGATAAAGGGCAAAAAGGGGTCGATAACCCAGCTTCCTATTCTGTCCATGCCCAATGATGACATCACGCATCCTATCCCTGACCTTACCGGATATATTACGGAGGGACAGATAGTGCTCGATAGGCAGCTGTACCGCAAAGGCGTTTATCCGCCTATAAATATCCTTCTTTCTCTTTCACGCTTAATGAAGGACAGTATAGGGGAGGGGTATACACGGGAAGACCATCCCCATGTTTACAGTCAGCTATTTTCCGCGTACAGCAGAGTACAGGAGATAAGAGCGCTTGCATCTATTATAGGCGAGGAAGAACTTATCGATCTTGATAAAATGTATATGAATTTCGGCAAAGCTTTTGAGGAGGAGTTTATTTCTCAGGGTGAGGATGAAAACAGGACAATAGAAGATACCCTTGATACCGCATGGAAGGTTCTGGGCTATCTGCCGAAGGAGGAGCTTACAAGAATTAGCCATGAAGAGATAGATAAGTACTATAAAAAGCGGGAGAATTAATTATTTATGAATATCTCACCTACAAAGAGTAATCTGCTTGCAACAAAACGTTCGCTCATTTTTGCGGAGGAGGGTTATACTCTGCTCAACAGGAAACGGAATGTGCTTATAAGAGAAATGATGCAGCTTATAGACGATGCACGTGAAGTCCAGGAAAGCATAGAAACTGTTTTTAAGCAAGCATACGACGGGCTTCAAAAAGCTAATTTAAGTATCGGCATAGAGTATGTGGAAGAGCTTGGTTTTTCTGTATCGGAGAATGATGATCTGTCTTTTCGACTAAGGAGTGTTATGGGTGTAGAAGTCCCGTCTGTCGATGAAATAGATGAAAATATCGAACCGGCCTATGGCTTCTTTAGAACAAATTCCAATCTGGATAAGGCTTATAAGGCGTTTAAAAGGGCTCTTTCGCTAATAGCACATTTGAGTGAAATTGAAACAAGCGTATATAAACTGGCTATGGAGATTAAAAAAACACAGCGGCGTGTTCACGCCCTGGAAAAGGTTCTTATACCTCAGTATAAATCCCTTGTAAAATTTATAGAATCATATATAGAAGAAACAGAAAGGGATGATTTTTTCCGCATGAAGATGCTTAAACAGAGAAGATAGGAAAATCATCCCCCGCTAAATATTCCGGATAATAGACAGACCAAAAAGTTAATCTTCTCCCAATTCTTCTTCTTCCAGTTGTTTTAAACTGGTTTATTTTTTGGCGGTTTTTTCACCGAAGTAATTTTTAATACTCTTCGATAACTTTAAATATCCTACAAGCATGGGAATTTGTATTATAGGAACTATTGCAGGCGGTATAGCCATTAAGCCCATACCTGCTGCCATAGCAATCGCCATAGCAGTTCCTTCATTTTTTCCTACCGAGGTAAAGGTGATAGCCATATGTTCTTTATAGCCTATTTTAATGCCTTTATTTAAGAGGGTTAGAAATACAAGGGCAATTAGATAGTAAAGTACAATCGGAAGAAGAGCAATGGCGACAACAATAGGTTTTTCTGCAATAAGTTTTGCCTTTTCCATAAAAATTAAGAAAACAATTAAATACATACCAATGAGTGAAATAGAAGGAAATAAAGGTTTTATTTTTAAAAATCCCTCTTCACCGGATTTTTTTACAATCATAGAACGTGTTCCAATACCAAGAATTAAAGGCACTATTATTACCTCTATTATTGTTAAAACTAACAGCCATATTGAAATATTTATATGGTAGGTCGATGCAAAAACCTTAAGCCAGAGCGGTACAACAACTATTGCAAGCAGAAAGCTTATTGCAACAATAATGGTAGCAAGTTCTAAATTCCCGTCGCTTAAACCTGTGTATGCAATACTCATGGAGGAGCATGGAACAACAACGGCGAGCAGAAGTCCCAGAGCAAGTTTTGGACTTATAGGAAGGAAAAGTCCGACTAAATAGATAAGCCCGTACATTACAAGCGGTGCAATAAGCAGACCCATGAGCAGTGCAACACTTAAAGGTTTCCACTGTCTTGCAGAATTTTTCATCTCTGCAAGTCTTAAATTAACCATCATAGGATAGATCATCGCAATAACCACTATTAAGTTGAGCCAGTGGAATGTATTTTTATGGGCATTTACGTTAATATGCAGACCGGCATAAAAACCCAATGCCATTGAAACAACAACATAAAGAGGTAAAAATTTATCGAGATGATTTTTTAATTTTACGAGGTTCATCTTTTGACTCCTTTGTTATTTATGTAAAACTAAAATAAGGTTATATGGCAAATTCGTCAAGTTAATTGGTATTGGAATATATAATTTCCAATATGCTTCTAGTAAATATATGGATAATTTGCCAAACAGGAAGAAATATATTGGCAAAACAAAAAGCTTTATCATTTTTTACTGTAAGGTTTATTGGATTAATATTTTTAAGGATGATTTAAAAATATAAGGAGGAAGCAATGTTTAAAAGAATTCTTTATGCGACAGATTTTTAAAAAAAAGCTGACAGAGCTTTTGATTATGTAAAAAAACTAAAAGAAGCAGGAGCGGAAGAGGTTATACTTCTTCATGTAATAGAGGATTATGTGCTTTAGTTAATGGTTACAGCTTGTGAGGAAAGGATGCCTTTTACAGAAAAATGTATAAAAAAGTAGAAAATGATCTTAAAAAAGCAGCTGGTAAAAGGATGAAAATGTTTCTCTTATTGTTATGGCTTCGCACGGCAAAGGTGAGATTGCGGAGCTTCTAATAGGCAGTGTCGCAGAAAATGTAATACGCCATTCAAAGGTGCCCGTACTAGTTGTAAGGTAATTTATGCTGTTAATATATTTCTTTGGCCACAAAAGGAAAAAAGGAGAAGCGATTATGCTTCTCCTTTTGGCATTTAGCGCGCAGTTCTGAAATTTTAGCCTACTGTCTTTGTATCTTTTTCAAGTATTTCTATGAACTTATCATAAGAAATAAGCGGCACCTTTGCATCTTTTTCCAGACACCCACGTGAAAGATATTCATCCTTTATTGCAAATACCTTTATTTTTTTAGCCTCCGCTTCTTTTATTCTGTCATCTTTAGCCCAGAATACACCGTCTTGAAGCAGTACAATTGTATCGGATTCCTTTGCCCATGCAATTTTTCTGCTTTCTACCGCATGGTCCGTTCCATATTTAACCAATATAACCATATTATCACCTCACATGAAAATTACAAAATCTTTGGAATGAATTAATTCGGCTACCTGATCATTTGTTATAAATTCAGCACCGAACCTCGCATCTATATCGTTAATACAGAACTTTTCTATATCCTCTTTAATTGCATACACCTTTGTTTCATATTTTTTTATGTATTTCTGAACCATTTTTAAAGATAACATGCCCAGCTTTGCAGGGCCTGTTTCCTGTGAAATAGAAATAGTGGCCTCATTTAAGAAAAGAAGTTCCGGTTCTATATCTTCTCCGTACATGCCGAAAGCGGTCCTAAAAGCTTCGTTGACCCAAATTGTTCCGCAGGGCGGCTGGTAAACAACAAATAGTATTTTTTTCATAATTACTCCTTAAGCCATTAAGTTTACAAAAATATCCGAGGTCATAGTGAGCTCGGCAAGCTCCGGAAGTCCGCTTGCATTTGCTCCTTTTATAAGCATTTCCTGAGTAACTCCCCGGTAGTCCAGGCAAATGCCGCAAACCTCGATCCTAAGGCCTTGTTCTGCTAATTCTTCCAGTTTTTTAGGAATTGATCTGTCAATTCTAATTGGTTTTACCTGTGAATTGGCAGCTAAAACCGCATCGGAAAATAGAAACAGACGAACCTCATGTCCTCTTTTCATGGCGGCTTCAATTATTTTTATTGCTGTATCCATGTCTTCGTAGGTATAGGGCGGAACCATAACCTGTATAGTAAATTTCATTTTTAACTCCTTCTCTGGTACATAATCCATGCCATAAACCAGTTTCCCAGAATAAAGAACACTCCGGCTATGATGGAACTTAACGCAAGCTGCGGAATACCCGTGAAAAAGTGACCTATATTACATCCGCCGCCGAATACGGCTCCGAAACCCAGTAATGCTCCACCTATAAAGGTCTGAAGATAGGTTACCCCTCTCTTGGGTATTCTAAATTTGAATTCATTATTAATTAAGGCTGCAATGAGTCCTCCTATAATTACCGCCAGAACCTCTGCCCCTTCCCAATTAAGGTGTACGCCTGTTGTAAAACTCTGGAAAATATTTATCCAGCCACCCGTAATCCCAAGCCCGTATAATCTACCGGAACGGTAGCTTGACCAGAAACCGAACATGGCAATCGGCAGGAGAAGCAATGCTATAACCCACCATTTAAGTTTGGATTCCGGACGCTGTGTTGTTTTGGTAAGAACCAAATAGAGAAGCAAGAGTACAGCAAAGATAACCATTACTATCCACGGATTTACATGGATTAGAGTGGCTAGAGTAGGCCCGACATTACCAGCTTTGTCAGCAACATAGAGAGAACTGTTAGACGGAACTTTTACGGTATAGCCGGATATCCATCCTAAAATTGGTGCAAATAACCCTTTTTTTGTTGCCCAGGCAGTAAGGCCGAAAGAAAAAGCAGCTATCCATGATGTTGTGTTTCCTTCGCCGACTCTGTAGGTTGTTCCGCTTGCACATCCTCCGGCAAGGACCATGCCGATTCCAATATAAAGGGGCCGACAGTATTCCCGATTAAATTGAAAGGTTTCGGATTTAGATGAATCCAGCCGAATTGTGCCATTAAATGGAAGGCAACCATTTCCAGTATAACGGCAAGAATTATAGCTTTGAATAAAAAATTATCTTTAAAAAGCCTTAGATCTCTGAATGCAGAATTAAAACATACTCTTCCGCGCTGTAAAACATAGCCGAATACCAGACCTGTTATTATTCCATAAATTATATCCATTTTTACCTCCTGATAACTGGTTATTAATCTTAAATAGACCTACACTTTGATAAGAATTCGCCACTCGCTTGGGCCTGTTTCCTCTATTGCTAATACCTCATGTCCGTCTTTTTTTGAATTGGCAGGAATCCTTTCCTTTGAAAGCGGATAATCTATAAGGACTTCAAGAATTTCTCCCGCATTCATTTTTTTTAAAGCCCTCTTCGCATCCACATCCGGAACGGGGCAGACTTCCCCTCTTTCGTCGATTGTTTTTGTAGGTTCAATAGCCATTTGATACCCTCCTATAAAAATATTATATTGATATTGTATTCACAATACATATACTTCTGCATGGTAAAATAGTCAAGTACATTTGTGATATTTTTCCAATTTTTTTATATTTGCTGTATTGGAATAATAATCATAGATAAGATAATGCATGAGATTGAAAAAAAAATAATATTAGGGCATATTTAGCTTGACTTTATGAAACAAGATTAGTATAGACTATATTGTAATATAATTCACTAATTAACTTAATGGAGGGTATTAGAATGAGAATGGAAGGACTTGTTTTTTCCAAAGAGCATTTCTGGGTTAATCCCCCTGAAGCTGCCGATGAAGATACTGCTTTTGTAGGATTATCGTTTTTTGCACAGGAAGAATTAGGGGATATAGCTTCTGTTTCACTTCCGGATAAAGGGAAAATAGTTTCAAAAGACGAAGAGGTGGGCTCTATTGAGTCTATGAAATCTGTTTCTGACATTATTGCACCAGTTTCCGGAGAAATCGTTGAACAAAACGGAAAACTTGCCGAAGAGCCTGAGCTAATTAATACAGACCCCTATGGCGAGGGATGGCTTTTTAAATTAAAAATAAAGGATAAAGAAGAATTAAAGGAACTAATGAATTATCAGGAGTATCAAAAATTTACCGAGGAACAGTAGATTAATGGACGGTAATTTTTTTGCCTAATATATGGCAATGTGGCGAAATAGCTAAAACAGCGATCGTCTATTGGCGGCAAGGCGCGAATAGACACAAGGTAAGCAGAAAATAGATTATTTTTAAAATTATTTAGAATGAAAGGATACAGTTAAAATGGAAGATTATGATGTTGCTATAGTAGGGTCCGGGTCTGCCGGCTACGTTGCTGCAATAAGAGCAGCGGATCTCGGCAAGCATGTTGTTCTTATTGAACAACGTGAAATCGGAGGTACCTGCTTAAACAGAGGGTGTATACCGACAAAGGCGCTTTTAAAATCTGCAGAGGTATATAATCTTGCAAAGGAATCTGCGGTATTTGGGATTAATACGGGGGAATTGACATTTAATCCTGCTTTAATCCTTGAAAGGAAACAGGCCGTTGTTAAAAAACTTGTTGACGGTGTCAAATATCTCCTTAAGGCGCGCAAAGTTGTCATTAAGAATGGTAAAGGCAAACTTGCAGATAATAACACTGTCGAAGTGAACAATGCAGATGGAAATGAGTTAGTTAGAGCAGACAGTATTGTAATTGCCACAGGTTCAGATTCGGCAGCAATACCTGTTTTTAATATTGACCGTAAAAATGTTATTACAAGTGATGAAGCTCTGAATTTGAATAAAATTCCTGAGTCCATGCTTATTGTGGGGGCAGGGGCTATAGGTATTGAATTTGCAGATTACTTCGCCTCTTTTGGGGTTAAGGTAACTGTTGTAGAAATGATGCCGCAGGTAGTTCCTTCTTTAAAAGATAAAAAAATGGCGCAGCTTGTTGAACGGATTATGAAGAGGAAAGGAATAAAAATAAAGACCGGTGCAAAAATAGAAAATGTAGAAATTAGAAATGATGGATATGTAGTTTCTTCTCTTAGTACGGGAGAAGAAATCGAAACGGAGAAGGTTTTGGTCTCTATTGGCCGAAAACTTAATTCGGACAGCATAGGTCTTGAGAAACTTGGAGTTAATACGGAAAAAGGAAAAATTGTTGTAGATAATAAACTTAGAACAAACATCCCAAATATCTATGCTATCGGAGATGTAATAGGGGGTCTTCTTCTTGCCCACAAGGCGCAGCGGGAAGGCGATGTGGTCGCAGAAATAATTGCAGGCAGGGATATAAATATGGACTATACTGTTGTACCCTGGGCTATTTTTTCATCACCGGAAATTGCCTCTGTGGGGCTAACTGCAGATGAATGTGAAGAAAAAGGTATTGAAACAATTATCGGTTCTTTTCCCTTCTCGGCAAACGGTAAAGCTGTAAGTATGAATTCTGTACTGGGGCAGGTTAAACTTGTGGCTCGTAAAGATACCGGGGGTATAGTCGGCGCGCAGATTGTAGGACCGGAGGCTTCGGTAATGATTGCCGAATTAGCACTTGCGGTCCGGAAAGGATTAACCCTGCACGATGTTGCAGATACAATTCATACACACCCGACTCTTCCCGAAGCAGTTATGGAGGCGGCTAAAGACGGCCTTGGCGAAGTAGTCCACATATATAAAAAATAGGGACGGTCTCTATTGGGGGAAATTTGAGCGAATAAGCTGCTTAAACATTTTCCCCCTGTGAAACTCATTTTTAAAGAGTTCAAAGGATGTAGAACCGGGAGAAAATAAAACGGATACGCCGCTGTAGAGGTTTTTACTGACATTGTTAACTGCTTCATCAAGCGTATCATAGGGGCCGTAGTAATCTACAGCCATATTTTTTAATATGGCTATGAGTTTTTCCGTTGCAGAACCCTTAAGGAGAAATATCTTCTCCGGGATCGTTAAATAAGCTGCCATAGGGGTTAAATCAAGGTTTTTATCTGTTCCGCCTGTAATTAGAAATATCGGTTTATCAAGCGCCTTTAATGCCTCTATTGTTGCTTGAGGTATAGTTGCTGCGGAATCATTGTAGAACCTAATTTCTCTGTAAGTGTGAAACAGCTCAAGCCTGTGTTCTATCCCCTGGAAGTTGCTGAGTGTCCTTTTAATTACAGAAAGTTTAACTCCGAATAGAGCAAGCGCTAGCGCTGCTGTAATGAGATTAATCTTATTATGCTCACCTGGAAGCGGAAAATGCTCCAATATAGCAACAGATGATCTTAAGTCCTTTGGAGGTTCTGAATTGTCAGTTTGTCTATTTAAATAATCGGGAAGGATGAGAAATCCGGTTTTGCCATCGTCCCCTAAATAAGTGCCGTAGGTTTCATGGATCCTGTATTCATCTCCATAAAAAGCTCCGATTTTTTTCTTGCTTTTAAAACGTTTTTTAGAGAAAAAATAGAGC
>QNBI01000057.1 GCA_003641675.1 Spirochaetota bacterium
TGAACAGAAGGTATAATATCCGGCATAAGCGCAACAACAGGGGCCCGGTATAGAGCCATGGCAATGTTAAAAACCATAATAATAAGAATAAGCGGAAGTACTCCGCCAGACATAGCGACATTACCCAGAAAGGGAATTACCAGAAAAGTACGGCTCCCGGGAGGATGCGCGGCAAAGTACGGTATAAGAGCAAAAATCACAGCTGCAGTTGGAATACCGACAGCAATGTAGGGCATGCGTCTTCCGAGTTTCGTCCGGGTTCTGTCGCTTAGAGCCCCTATCCAAGGCTGTATAATAATTGCAGCCCAATTATCAAGGGTCATGATAATGCCTATTAATGTAGCGCTGGATATAAATTTACGCAGGAAAATAGGTACGTAGGAATTGTACAGAGCCCAGGTAATGGCCGTTGTAAAAAATCCGAACCCGATAATAAACGTTTTCCCGTAATTTAAGGAAGATAATGAAGAATTAACTGCCTTTTCATCTGTAGATTTCATTAACTTTCTGTCCCCCCTTTTAGGAATTATTGCCATTCATCGTAGTATAAAAGGAAAACTTAAGTCAAGAATATAAAAAAACGTCAATATTGACTAATGGACCTGTCCTTACTATATTGAGAACTATCCTTGCCTGTTTTTTTAATACATTTTCTTGATTATAACAGCAATATAGTGCATTCTTTTTTAAAAGGAGGAGGAATGAAAGTAGGCCTTGTTCTTTCCGGCGGAGGAGCCAAAGGAATTGCTCATATAGGCGCTTTAAAGGCACTGGAACAGCTTGGATTAAAAGCCGATATCATTGCCGGGTGTTCTATGGGCTCCATAGTGGGAGGTATCTATGCGAGCGGCAAATCGATTTTGGAAATTGAAGACTTTTTAATAAATAATTTCAACATAAAGAAATATACGGAAAAGTGGACATTTCAGCTCGCAGGAGGGCCGATTATAAAATTTATACAGGTAGAGGAAGCTCTGAACTCCATGATTATCCGCCCCGGAGTAGACAACGGGAATAAAATATTAACCCTCTTTAGAGAACTTACCTATAATAAGAGCTTTGAACAGCTTGATATAAATTTTGCATGTAATGCTGTGGATCTATTAAGCGGTAAAGAAATATGCCTGGATACCGGAAATGTAGCAGAAGCAATACGGGCATCTATGTCTATTCCCGGAGTTTTTACACCGGTAAAGCGTAATGGAATGCTGCTTGTAGATGGCGGTGTAATAAACAACTCCCCCGTATGGATTGCAAAAAAATTAGGAGCCCATAAAATATTAACAATTCAGGTAAGCCCTTTTTTCGAAGAGAGAGAGGACAAACTTAAAACAGGGATTTCCGTGCTGCTAAGATCTATGGATATAACCCTTAACGCTCTTGCACGGACAAGAGTAAACTGCCCGGACATGGAAATAGTGGCCTATGAAGGAGCCCAAACGATAGATTTTCAGAAAAAACTTGAGCTAATAGATACGGGCGAGAGAGCAGTTATGAAAAATAGGGACAGTATTTATTCTCTATTTAAAAAGAAAAAATTTTTCTTCGCCTAATATTTTTTATTCGACATTTCCAACTTAAGTTAATTGCGCTTGACACATTTAACGAATAGTTTATAATAGCTTTTGTATAATTAAAAACAGGTTATGTTAATAATTGTAAAAACAGCTGTACCCGAAAATCAAGACAGATTACCTGTTAAACAGGTAATAAAGGAGGAAAGTGTGAAAACATTTAAAAGGAAGTATAATTTAAACCCCGTAAAAACAGAAAAGATTTCAACAAAAAACAGAAGAATAGTTACTGATCTTCCTGTACCGGAATCTCTTCCCATCTTTAAAAAGCTCGACAAATACGAACCGATTTCGATGCAGGGCCAGCCGCCTATTATTATAGACCATTCGGAATCTTTTAATGTCTATGATAAATGGGGAAATAAATGGATTGATTTTTCTGCCGGTGTACTTATATCCAATGTCGGAAACTCTCATCCCGAAATTCGTAAAGCCTTAAAGGAAATAATAGATAAACCTCTCTTAAGTACATACGTCTTTGCACATGAAAAGAGAGCTGAACTTGCAGAACTTTTAATCAGAACCTTCCCGTTTACCGGTTATAAAGTTTTCCTGTTGTCCACAGGGTCGGAGGCCACAGAGAATGCAATTAAACTCGCAAAAACATATGGAATGGAAAAATACGGACCCTCTAAAAGGTATATAGTGGGATTTAACAATGCATTTCACGGCAGAACCATGGGTGCACAGCTTGCCGGGGGTATGGCAAAGGGTAAAAAATGGCTCGGGAATTCCGATAAGTCCTTTGTTCAGGTACCCTTCCCGGACGGCTATAAAAATGAAAACACAAGCTTCGATCTTTTTACCGAAACTTTGTCCCGGTTAGGAGTTAAAGCATCCGAGGTATGCGGAGTTATTTCCGAAAGCTATCAGGGAGTAGGCCCGGATTTTTTTCCTGTTGACTATGCTAAAAAACTTGAAAACTGGTGCCGCGAAAATGATGTTGTTTTAATAATGGATGAGGTACAGGCAGGATTCGGAAGAACCGGTAAGTGGTATACTTTTGAACATTACGGGATAAAGCCGGATATTGTTACATGCGGGAAAGGAATAGGTAGTTCTCTTCCCCTTTCCGCCGTTATAGGGAGAGAAGACATAATGGGGTTGTATGCTCCGGGCTCTATGACCTCCACACATTCCGGATCTCCGCTGCCCGTAACAGCGGGTGTAGCAAATATCAGACTGTTAAAATCCGGAAACTATATTCAAAATGCTTCAAAATTAGGGCATGTCCTAAAAGAGGGGCTTCTTGATATTCAGAAGAAACATCCTTCGCAGGCAGGATGCGTGCACAGTCTCGGCCTTGTTGCAGGAATACAGATTGTTAAACCTGGAACAAAAGAACCGGATTCGGAAACCGCACTAAAGATAAACGAGAGATGTTTTCAGAAAGGCCTGCTTATGTTTGCACCGGTTGGGATTGCGGGAGAATGTATAAAAATAGCACCGCCTCTGGATATAACAGAAGACGCTCTTATAGAAGGCATCTCGGTTCTCGGCGAGGCTATGGACGAAATATGTGATTGATACTATCATTTAGAGATGATACTCACCTTTGGAACAATACATGATGGGACAAGATATAGGGCAAAGGACAGAGAAAAAGCGCTAATATTCCAGGAAATCTGTGCAAATCCCGAAGCAACAAGGAAAGAAATGGCACAGAAATATGGTTTTCGGCCAACCTCCGTATCGAGAGCTGTGCAGGAAATGCTCGATGACGGACTTATAGCAGAGGGCAGTTCACGCGAACCCGGGAAGCCCGGCCGGCCGGAGTTCTTTCTAAAGCCGAATTACAATCTCCTTACTGCTGTTTCCATGTATATTGAAGGCAGGGAATTAAAGGGTGCTTTGATAAATCCCGGCGAGGAGATTATAGCCGCGGACTCTGTCTATATACCTAAAGATGCAGATAATATTAAATTTAAAGGATTAATGCTGAACCTTATCGATAAACTGTCATCCTCTACGCCAGGGGGAAGCACGCTCATCGGTACGGCGCTATCACTGGTCGGAACTGTTAACCCAGTCAATAAACTTTGGATTTCAAGCGCCCGCTTTAGTGCCATAAAGAACCTCGACTTTAACAAGCTGGAAACAGAAAAAAATATTAGAATTACTATAAGGAGAAGCCTCGACACCGAACTTGAATATCAATTAATAAAAAATAATGAACTAACAAAGAAAAATGTACTTCTTTTTCACTGGGGATTTGGAATAGGAGCCGCCTATGCATATCGCGGAAAAATTCTGGGCTCTGCAATCGGAAGATTCGGAGAAATAGGACATACACATGTGGGTAGCGTTAAGAATAAGAAATGCCTCTGCGGTGCGTACGGATGCCTGGAAACAGAAGCTGCTATCTGGGCACTGGTTCCTCTTCTTAAACCTGATTACCCCGAGGCGGATGAAGATGAACGTAAATTTTCTCGTTTTTTAAGGAGGCCCGGTATCGCGGAGCTGGATATAATAAATAATGCCCTGTCCTTTACCAGTATAGGACTTATAAATCTCTATAAAATTTTTTATCCGGATATAATAATGTTTATCGGACCCTTTACAGAAAACGAGTCTGTATTTTCAAAGCTAATAGCCAGGTTTAAAGCGGAACTTCCCGACTATGCCCGCGAGGCTGTCGATTACAGGGTTATAATGGAAGGTTTTAGAGGAGCGGTTACCGGTAATGTCTACAACCTCTTCAGAAATAAACTTCGTATTTTACTTACTGCTGGATACTGACTCATAGTGCTATTACAAATCCAGTTTTAACAGTTTCCGAGCATTTCCGGAGAGAATCATTTTTATTTCTTTCCTGCTAAACCTTAAAAAACGCATTATCCTGTGCTGTTCTTCCAGATAACTGTATGCATACATCCTCGGAAACCAACTGGAATCCGTCGCAAAAATAATTCTTTCCGGCCCTATTGTCTCATAAAATTTTCTGAAAAGATCTTCCAGAGTGAGCTTATACGCCATCCACCTAATCCATTGATTGGACCCGGAGGTATCCACAAAAACATTGGGCGATGTCCAACAGAGATGCAGAAGTTCTGTCGGGTATCCTGCACCAAAATGCGGAAGAACAAACGAAACATCGGGGATATCTTTAGCTACATCATGGAGCATAAGAGGATTAATATTCTCATGTGCACTTACACCCCCGGCAGCTCCAAGAATACCGTAATGTATCCTTTCATCCCAAGGTCTTCTACTGCATGTTTAAGCTTTCCCAATGCATCTTTGGAGAAAGGATTATGATGGGCAAAGCCGATAAACCTGTCCGAATGATATGAAACAATTTTGGAAAGCCTGTCATTACCTCCGCCTGATACGAAGACAATTTTTTCTATACCTTTTTTCAGAATATCTCTGTACCACATATCAGATGCAGCTTCATCATCTTCCATTTCCGCTTCCTTAACCGGAAAATTGTATGCTGTACGCCATATTTCTGCCTATGCCTTGCTTAATCTGTTATCTTTCGTCACCGTTATATGAAAATTGTAGTCGGGAAACCACTCGCCTGAATTAGGAAAATGCGAATGGAAATCTATAACTTCCATACCTTGAATCATAATAGCTTGTATCATACCATCCATATGTTTGCAATACAACTGTAATATCAGAATAGTGTGGTTGCACGGGACAGCTTAAGTGTCCTGTGCATAAAGTAGTACGTATTCCTTTAACGTAGGATCGACGTATATTCACTCCTCTATCAAGATCAAGTTTTAGGCGGAAAAGTATCTATAAAAAAAGGACTTCGGTAGAACGAGTTAACAGTCGGCTCGATGTTTCCTTCTAAACAGCCTGTTCCGAGTTGATATTCTATTTCGCTTAGGAAGTTCTATACCTTCGGCAGCTACCAACAGGCAAATATTTTCAAAAATACTATACAGCGCAAATGGCTTTATATCTTGACATACTGCATGATTTATAGACAATTCAATATATACAGATTTTATAAGCCATTATTCAAGGAGCCCTAAAAATGACCGATCTGGAGCGTGAAGACAGAGAGATATTTGATGTTATAAGAAAAGAATACATAAGGCAGAAAGAAAAACTCGAACTTATAGCATCGGAAAACTTTACATCAAAGGCTGTTTTAGAAGCTCAAGGTTCAATACTTACCAATAAATACGCAGAAGGATATCCGGGAAAACGCTACTACGGCGGATGCGAAATAGTTGATATTGCAGAAAACCTTGCACGTGAAAGGGCAAAAGCCCTGTTTTCCTGTGAGTATGCCAATGTTCAGCCGCATTCCGGAAGCCAGGCCAATATGGGTGTTCTTTTTGCAGTTCTTAAACCCGGAGATACAATTCTGGGCATGGACCTCTCGCACGGCGGGCACTTAACGCACGGCTCGCCCGTTTCATTTTCCGGACAGCTGTTTAAAGTTGCTCATTACGGCGTCTCCAGAGAAACAGAGAGGCTGGATTACGATGAGATATTAAGAATAGCTAAGGAGAGTAAACCAAAAATTATCATCGCAGGAGCCTCTGCATATTCCCGAACCATAGACTTCGAAAAGTTTAAAAGAATAGCAGAGGAAGTTAATGCTCTCTTCCTGACAGATATAGCTCATATAGCAGGCATAGTAGCTGCAGGGCTACATCCTTCCCCGATTTCCTATGCCGATTTTGTTACAACAACAACCCATAAGACCTTAAGGGGACCAAGGGGCGGCATGATACTCATAGGAAAGGATAGAGACAATACCCTTGGAATTAAGGCCGCTAAAAGCGGCAGAGTTAAAAAATTCTCGGAAATTATAGACTCTGCGATTATGCCCGGTATTCAGGGAGGCCCCTTACTGCATGTTATAGCTGCAAAAGCCGTTGCATTAAAGGAAGCATTAAAACCCGGGTTTAGTGAATATCAGAAACATATTATTAAAAATGCAAAAAAACTTGCCGAAGTTATACAGAATGCAGGCTTAAGAATTGTCACAGGCGGGACAGATATTCATCTTTTTTTAGTTGACCTCTCCTCCCTGTCTATTACAGGTAAAGAGGCGGAAAAAATTCTGGACAAAGCTAACATAACAGTTAACAAGAACACCATTCCATTCGACCCCAAAAGTCCAATGGTAGCATCCGGGATTCGCATAGGCACACCGGCAGTAACAACCAGGGGAATGAAAGAGCCACAGATGGAGGAAATCGGCGAATACATAATTCATGTACTTAAAAATGCGGACAACCCGGTAGAAGTGGCTAAAGTAAGGGATAAGGTTAAAAAGCTGTGCTCGGAATTCCCGCTCTTTCCGGAATAGAAAGAACGGTAGAAATAACTTTCTACGGCTTTATCCAAATGATTTCATCCAGGATACAGCTATTTTTTGCCCTGATATTTTTTAATTACATTGACAACAGCGCCTTCGATTCATATACTATCATTATCACTCTAGTTTAGGGAAAGGGATGTCGAATCCGCTACAACTTTCAATAGTCAATTTTAGAAAGGGCTCTTATATAATCGTAGAAGGGAAACAGAAAGCTGACAATTTCTACATTATAAGATCCGGTAAAGTACAGATCAGCAAAGAGGTCGAAGTCGTAGAGGAGGAAGGCGGAAACATTCTCGGGCCCGGTGACTTTTTCGGTGTTGTTTCCACCATGTCCTCGCACAGCCATATAGAAACGGCTTTGGCTCTTACAGATGTATCGCTCATTTCTGTGCATAGGGATCAATACTGGCTCTTAATTGAAAAAAACAGCCCTGTGGCTATGAAAATTATTCAGGGATTTTCACGAAAAATGCGCTACCTGGACGAAGCCTTAACAAGACAGACTTTTAAAAATACGGCAAGTCCGGAAACTACTCACCTCTTTAAAGTAGCGGAGTACTATGCACGCCAGAATCAGTACAACCAGGCATACTACGCATATCAACGCTATATCCAGTACTGTCCGGAGGGGGATTTTATAGATCTTGCCAGAGAAAGAATGGCCAAGATTCACCCCTATGCAAAGGTAGTGAATATGGATAAAAACAGCGATAATTTTACCAGGGTGTATCCCAAAAACACTATGATTTTCAGTGAAAATGAGCCGGGGAATGAGCTCTATATAATTCAGCGGGGAAGGGTTAAAATAACAAAGATAGTGGACAACAACGAAGTACTGCTCGCAATGCTTAAAACGGGAGATATTTTTGGGGAAATGGCCCTTCTTGAAAACAAGCCCCGTTCAGCATCGGCAATCTCGTATGATGATGTAACTCTGCTTGCAGTTAATAAAGCGAATTTTCAATTAATGGTTAAAAACCAGCCGCAGCTTATAACACGGCTTACACAGCTTTTAGCAGACAGAATATGGTTTATCTACAAACAGCTTGCCAATACACTTATGCTGGATCCGTTGGGAAGAATGTACGATGCACTTATGATACAGCTCGAAAAGAACCGCGTCCCCATAGAGCCTGCTGCCGGTTACACCTTTGACTTCGGCCCCAAAGACCTTGTTAATATGGTTGGCTTTTCAAAGGATCAGGGAAACCAGCTTATTAGAAAACTCTTTGAAAATAAAAAGCTGAAACTCATGGATAACCGTATTTTTGTCTCCGATGTAGAGGAGATAAAGAAGCAGGACGAATATTACTGGAAAATGGAAAAAATAGAGAGGGCCCGCAGACAGGGGTCCATGAAACTTTAAAGAACTTAAAACAAAAAATAATCCCGGCCTAATGGTTGAGACTAATAGTAAATCATTAAGCCGGGCCTCTATTTGCAGTCCCTTAAAAACTTATTTTACAAATTCAAGGTTTCCGATCCTTTTGAACTGTCCGCATAGGTAACTGTTAAACTTCCGTCACTGTTAAATGTTACTGTAGCTATTAGATTGGAATCCGCGTCATAAATAAGAACATCACTCCCTTCGAATTTTACACTGTACACAAAGCCATTTCTGTTGACAGTGTACCCTTCATCCGATTCCTGCACAGTCATTGTGAGCTTCTTACCGTTATCAAAAATCTTGGTTATAACCACCTCATCCCCTAAGAATTTATACTGAAACGAGACATTTTTTGTGGCAATTAAATTTCCCGATGCATCGTACATCTCTTTTACTACAGAAAGTTCTCCGGTACTCTTATCCCTTGTCTCTGTTACTCTCATTCTTAAGGTACCTTCTGCAGTATAATACTCGGTAA
>QNBI01000485.1 GCA_003641675.1 Spirochaetota bacterium
CCTCTATTTTATTTATTTTAAGTTTAATCCTGACAGCTGTAATGTACATCCCGTTTCCCACTGTTAATTCCGGCTGGTCCCACAGGATAACCTCTCCCCTGATCTCCCGCGGCTTATTAAACACCCTTGCCCTTAAGTAATTCCTTACAGCATTTTTTACAGCATTATTAAAAGAAACATCCCTCTGACCGGAACCCTTAAAGATATTCCCCTCACCCCTGCCGGACACAGATGCAAGGGCGCTGCTCGACCATGCACTTCTGTTCAAGAACTGATATTCAAGCAGGTGATAAACAATCTTTGCATACAGTTTTTTATCCTTCACCTCAGTACTCACCACTTCCATTTGCCTGTCCCCCCATTTTAGCTCTGCAACAGGAACGAGTTTAAATACCTCACTTACCTTTCTTAATTTATCAGAGGGGGTATAGACAAAACTGTACCCGTATATCATAGCGGAAAAAACTTTACGTGCCTCTTCCAGCAGGTTTTTCACCGCTTTATCGCGGGGAATCGGATACTCAGCCCCCAGGGATACCATCGGTTCCAATTCCCACCACAGGTTTACCGCGAGCCTTTCCGTTCCCTGATACGGAGCATCAGCATAGCCCGTCAGAGAAGAAACAGAGAGAATTATAACCATAAATACAACTGCAGAAAAAATCTTATGCCTTTTGAACATTCTAACGTTTAAAAAAGACCTTTACCACATCTATTCGGTAGCGGATTAGAAAGTAAAGATATGCAAATAAAATCCCCGCAAGATGTGTAAGATGCGCAACACCGGCCTGCAGATTTGTAAGCTGGTAGAATATCTCAAGGCCTGCAAATATAAGCACTGCTATGGGGGCTTTGAGCGGCAGAATCCCGAAGATAAAGAGAACAGAATCCGGGAAAAGCGCCGCATAACCTAAAAGCAGTCCGTATATTGCACCCGAGGCGCCCACAACCGGTATAAAGTACATACCCGAGTACCAGTTAACAGCAAGCGTAAAGAGACCGGCCAATAATCCCACGGTAAAGTAGAAGAGTAAGAATTCGGTGCTTCCCAGCCTTCGTTCCAGAGGAACCCCGAATATAAACAGGGCAAGCATGTTAAGGAAAATATGTGTAAAATTACCATGCACAAACATATATGTAAAAACCTGCCAAAAAAAAGCCCTTTTAATAACAAGAACCGGAGTTAGTGCAAGGTAGCCCAGAACAGATGGGCTTATATAGCGGAATAGAAAAATCACAAAATTAATAACTATGAGCGCTATTGTGGCATTGTAGAACTGATATCTAACCGGCTTTCTAAAAAAACTAATATTATTCTTCATTCTATAAAGTTAAAAGTGAAACCGCTAATTGTCAATCACTCTTATAATTTCTTTATGTGAATACATCGTATCAAGATATTTCCTTGCAGGCTTATCCCAGTAGTAAACAGATTTTTTTGCATTTATCCTTGCCCTGTGTATAATCCTTTCGTTAGCCTTCTTAAAGAAATCCATGCTCCTCTTCATAGCATCGTAGAAAGATCCGGCGTCGTAATCTGCAAAAAGAAACCCGTTGCCAGTAACTATGTACCCCTTAACTCTTACAGGATTAACGGTATCCCTTAACCCTCCTGTTGCCCTTGCAGTTACCAGACAACCGCATGCAAGAGCCTCGAGCTGTGATATCCCTCCAGGTTCATATAGAGAGGGCATGAGAAACAAGTCCGATGCCAGAAGCGGTATGCTTATATCCTGAAAACCTATTGTTACAGATACCTTATCTCTGTAATAGTCCGGAAGCCTGGCAAGCCCGGCAGCCAGTTCTTCACCCTGTTTATCACCCCATGCAACAGGTCCGCCTACAATACCCTGAAAACCAAGATTCTTAAATATTCCCTCGGATGCTTCAAGGAGAAGTTTAAACCCCTTCTGTTCGGAAACCCTGTGAATCATAGTAAAAAGTATCTTATCCGGGTCAACCTTAAAACCTCTCTGAAGTTGAAGCATAAGCTTATTGCGCATTCTTAAAATTGTGTCTCTTCTTATCTTAGTCTTTAAAGTTTTATAGCAGTCAGCACCTAACAGAATTTCAGGGTATTTCTCCTCTATTTTTTCATGTAATAACCTGTGCTTCTTTATATAATCTAGTAATTTCGGGTAGTATTCATCTGCAAATTTGGACTCCTTAAATTTGTTTAGCATTCTCTCACTAAAGTCCCTGCCTATCGCATTGTTAATCCCCACCACATTTGTAAGCACACGTTCAAGACCGTCACTCGCCACCTTTATCTGTTTTGCATAGGAAGGGCTTACCGTAATAACACAGTCTGCAAACCGCACACCGGTGGCCATGCAGTTTATCTTATCGCTCTTTACAGGATCGCTGAATTCGATATACCTCTCCTGGGCTATATTAAACAGGCTAAAGAGGTCTTTCCCGTTTTCATATCTGCTGTAGGAATCGAAGTACTGCCAGTTCCCATTATGGACTATATGAAAAAAGGTAGTCCTTTTAAAATTCTC
>QNBI01000058.1 GCA_003641675.1 Spirochaetota bacterium
CTCGGTATACAGGTTGTAAAGCTAGAAAAGGCTGTGCCTTCCATTTCTACCAGGATAGAGGAGAGCAACCGGAAGGAACTGGAGCTAATACGGGATGAACTAACAGAAGGAATAACAGAGAAAATTGAATTAATACAGAGTATTATAAACAGTTCGGAAAAGAAAGTTAAGGATTTTTCAACGTATATAACAAAGCTAGAATCGAGGAAAGAAGAGCTTGAGCACAGTGCAGTTGAGAATATAAAGAAAAATTTCGAAACCTTCGAGCTGGAGGCAAAGGGGAAAAGAACCGGTTTAATGTCCGAATTTGTCGCTTCAATAAAGAAACTTCTCGGAGATGTAGAGGAAAAGGGGAAAGCCTTTACGAAAAAACTGGAATCCAATCTGCTCAGTGCGGAGAAAAAGTATAATTCTATGAATGAGGTTTTTAAATCAAGCTTGTCCGAGGTCGAAAAAGAGTACAAGGTAAAAATAGAAGAGAAAAAATCGGGATTACTGGAGGTTGTAAAGAGAGCAGAAAATTTGGAGGATACGGTATTTACAAGCCTAAAGGAGAAGATAAGCAGAAACGAAACTTCTGCTTCTAAACGAATCGGCGAGCTTGAACAGAAAGTGAATTCTCTGTTTAAAGGTGTGGAAAACAGGATCACAGAATATGAAGGAGAAGTTGATTACCGTTTTCAGAAGCTTGAAGATGTGAATGTAGATATAGAAGAGCTGGATAGGAATCTCCGGGGCGTAATGGAGAGAATGACGGAAAAGATGAAAGAAGATATGGATACTTTTTCCAAATATCTCACAGAGAGAAGAAAAGAAGAGCGTTTAAAAGCGGAAGAAGAAATGGCGGTAATCAGCGGAGGGATGGAGGAACTGGATAAAGGATTGGCCGAATTAAAGTCTAAGGCGTATCAGGATGTGTCGGAGAAACTGCAGGTTTTTGAAGACAGTTTCTTTAAAGATTTAAAGGAGAGAAGCTTAAATATAGAAGGGAAATTAAAGAGCTGGCAGGACGATATCGGAGCCAGAATAGAAGAAATAGAAACGGTGCATACAACAGAGAGGGAGCATATAGAGGAAACCTATAAGAACGAGTTATCTGCAAAGCTTGAAAACTTTAAAACCACTATCCAAAGAAATTTTACCGGAGCGGAAAAGCAGATAGAGGAGTTCGAAGAGCTGCTTAAAGGCAGAATGGAAACTGCAGAGGATACGGTCTCTTCTTTGAGCTCTCTGTTAAAAAATGAAGTGGAGAAAGCGAAGAACGATTCCATGGAGCTCTTTAACCGTGAAATTAACGTTTTAAAAGTGTCTCTGGAAGAGGATGTTGTAAGGGTAAGAAAGGATGTGGACTTAAGATTTAAAGAACTCAGTGGAAACATAGATATAGAAAAACAGGAAGTTTCGGAAATGCTTAGGGCAACAAGGGCGGATATGACAGTATGGCAGACAAAGGTGCTTCGGGAAATGCAGGATGCAGAGACCGGTATAGCAGAGCGTACGCAATCGTTTAAAAATGATGTAGATTCAACTATCGAAACTATAAAGAACGAATTTAATTCTCAGCGTGATGATTTAATAGTTTCCACCAACGAAGAAAGGTTAAACCTCAAGAATGAGCTTGGTGAGATAGCGGAGAAAATCAATCTACTGAAGGGAGATCTCGATACAAAAACGGAAAACTCTATGGCTTCACTACAGAAGAATCTGGAGAGTTTTGAAATAAACTTTCAGAAAAAGATAAATGACTTTAACGGAGAAGTGGATAAGAAGGTGAAAGATTTTAGAATTCTCTTAAACGATGTAAAAGAAAAGACAGAAGCCATGCAGCAGAAACTCTTTGGAAAAGTAGAAGAGAATTACAAAATGCTCACCGTAAATTTAACGGAAATTGAACGCCGGTTAAAAGATTTTACTTCACAGACAAAAATATTCGAAAGGGCGGACAATTTAAAATTAGCATTATCCGCAGATATAGAAGAGCTTAAGAGTGAAATTGCAAGACTGAAAGCTCAAAAAGGCGAGATAGACGAAATAGAAACGCAGGTTGCAAAAACGCGCAAAATGGGTGAAGAGGTATCTGCAAAACTCAACCGATTTTTAAATGAAAAGCGGCGAATCGAAGCCATGGACGGAGATTTCAAAAAACTCTTGAACATATCAAAAGATATAGATACAAAATTAGAAAATGTTACTACAAGCCATGATACGCTGCAGGAAATACAGGTGCGGATACGTTCCTTGGAAGAGCTTGAAAAAGTAGTAGAATCGAGATTTAACAGGCTTGAGAATAAAAAAGAAATAATAGAAAGTACAATAGACGGGGTGGACAAGAACTTTGAGAAGCTGGAAAAACTGGAAACGGCAATAAAAAACAACAGTGAAGATCTCTCCGATTTTACGGAAGACTTAGAGACATTAAAGGAAAAAATGGAAACCCTGGCGGAGAATAAGGATAAGGCAGATGCCGTTGTGGCTCTGATAGGCTCAATAGACGGAATACTTTCCGACCTTGAAAAACGTATGGATAAAATGCAGAAGGCGCGGGAATGGCTTGCGAAAACGGAGACAAGGCTGGAGGATATAGGCCGCCAGGCGCAGGAGCAGGTTCGGCTTTTAGAGAGCCTTATTAAGGAAGAGGTTAAGGGCAGCAAAGAAGAGAGAGGAGCGCCTCCCTTTGATAAGAGGGAAACGGTAATAAAGCTTTCGCATCAGGGATGGTCGGTCCAGGAGATAGCAAAGGCAACGCAGTTAAGCCGTGGCGAAGTGGAGCTTATCCTTGAAATTGCACCAAAGACATGAAATATAAATTATTAAAAAAGAGCCCGTAAAGAAACGGGCTCTTTTTTGTCCTGAATATTTATGGAAATTACTTCTTTTTAAAAGTTAAACCGGATTCATCTCTGTCTATATAGATTGTATCGCCTTCCTTATACTCGCCTGCAATTATTTTTTTTGCAAGAGGGTTCTGAATTAAGTTCTGAATGGTTCTTTTAAGCGGCCTCGCCCCGAACATGGGATCGTACCCTGTATCTGCAAGGTATTCCTTTGCCGCTTTTGTAACTTCGATGGCAAGTTTATTCTCTTTAAGCCTCTCTTTGAGTACGTAAAGCTGAATATCCACTATCTTGAGAATTTCCGGTTTTCCGAGCCTGTTGAACATTATTATTTCATCTATTCTGTTTAAAAATTCGGGTTTAAACTTTGCCTTTAAAAGGTTTTCTATATTCGCCTTTACAGCATCCATATCCTCCGACTGCAGGATAAGATCGCTTCCCAAATTGCTTGTCATAATAACTATGCAGTTTTTAAAATCGACAATACGCCCCTGCCCGTCTGTAAGTCTACCGTCGTCTAAAAGCTGGAGCAGGACATTAAAAACATCCTGGTGCGCCTTTTCTATTTCGTCGAATAGGACAACAGAGTAAGGCCTTCTGCGCACCGCTTCTGTTAATTGTCCTCCTTCTTCGTATCCTACGTATCCCGGAGGAGCACCTATAAGTTTGGACACGGAGAATTTTTCCATGTATTCACTCATATCAATTCTTGTAAGAGCCTTTTCATCGTTAAAGAGAAAATCCGCAAGTGTTTTTGCAAGCTCTGTTTTTCCCACTCCGGTAGGGCCTATAAAGATAAAGGAGCCTAAAGGTCTTCCAATGTCGGACAGGCCGGACTTGTTCCTTCTAATGGCATCGGAAACAGCCCTTATTGCAGTATCCTGGCCTACAACTCTCTTTGAAAGGATGTCTTCGAGTTTAAGAAGCTTGGCCTTTTCGGATGAGAGCATTTTGGAAACAGGTATGCCAGTCCACTGCGATACAATTTTTGCTATATCCTCTTCGGATACCTCTTCTCTTAAAAGTCTGGATTCTCCGTGAAGCTTGTTAAGCGATTTTGTCTTTTCTGCTAAAAAGCTCTGCGTCTCCGGGATTCTTCCGTGTTTAATTTCTGCAGCTTTATTTAAATTTCCTTCGCGCTCGTATCTTGTCTCTTCTATTTTAAGTTCTTCCAACTGCTGTTTTAGTTTTCTGATTTCCGAAATAATGGCCTTCTCGTTTTGCCATTGGAGCTGCATGCTGTCTCTTTTGCTCTTTAGTTCTGCAAGCTCCTTTTCCAGATTTTTAAGTCTTTCTTTAGAGGCGGAATCCTCTTCTTTCGACAGAGCCTGTTTTTCTATATTTAGCTGTAGTATTTTACGTTCTATCTGGTCCAGTTCTGTCGGCTGGCTCTCTATTTCCATTTTAAGCCTGCTTGCCGCCTCGTCGATTAAGTCTATGGCTTTGTCCGGGAGAAACCTTGAAGTAATATACCTGTTGGAAAGCATTGCCGCCGCTATTAGAGCTTCATCTTTTATCCTCACTCCATGATGGACTTCGTAACGTTCTTTTATTCCCCTGAGTATTGCTATCGTATCCTCGACAGAGGGCTCCGCTGTATATACAGGCTGAAACCTTCTCTCCAATGCAGGATCTTTTTCTATATGTTTTCTGTACTCATCAAGCGTTGTTGCACCGATTGCTCTTAGTTCACCGCGTGCAAGAGCCGGCTTTAACAGGTTGGATGCATCCATAGCGCCTTCGGCAGCGCCTGCACCGACAAGTGTATGAAGCTCGTCTATAAAGAGTATAATTTTTCCGTGGGAATCTGTAATCTCTTTTATTACGGCTTTTAATCTATCCTCGAATTCACCTCTGAATTTTGCTCCTGCCACCAGTGAACCGAGATCCAATGCAAGCACCTTTTTATTCTTAAGCGAGTCGGGAACATCACCGGCGATAATACGGCGTGCGAGGCCTTCTACGATTGCTGTTTTGCCTACACCGGGTTCGCCTATTAGAACGGGGTTGTTCTTTGTCCTCCGCGAAAGAACCTGCATGACACGCCTAATTTCCTCGTCCCTCCCTATTACAGGGTCTAATTTTTCCCGTTTGGCAAGGTCTGTTAAATCTCTGCAGTACCTCTTTAGTGCCTGGTATTTCGCCTCCGGACTCTGGTCTGTTACGCGCTGGTTTCCCCGTACAGACTGTAATGCCTTAAGAACTTTATCCTTAGTTATCCCATGTCTCTTTAAAATTGCTTGAGTTGAGCTTGCTACTTCGGATAATCCTAAAAAGAGGTGTTCTGTGCTTATAAATTCATCTTTAAGTCTATCTGCCTCTTCCTCTGCCTGGTGCAGTACCCTGTTTAGTTCCGGCGATAGGTAAACTTGAGCGCCTTCTCCATATATCTTTGGTTTGGCGCTAAGGGATTTATTAACTTCCGCCTCTATATCACTTCTGTTAACCTGCAGTGCATCCAGCAAAGGCGGAATAACACCGTCTTGCTGCTGGAGCATGGCGGCAAGCAGATGGTCTGTATCTATTGCAGAATGATTGTACTTGTTTACAATAGATTCGGCCTCCTGTATAGCCTCCTGTGCCTTAATCGTTAATTTGTCGAATCTCATAGTTTTCTCCTTAAATTATTGGAAGCAGGAAGGAAAAATTAAGTATTTAGTATTCCTTAATAAGATAAATAGAGAAGGGCTTATGGTCAAATGCAAATTTCTGCCATTTCACAGATGAGCAGATTAGGAATCTTAAAATTAAGTTTCTCCGCTAATTTCAATAGCCACGCAGGATATATCATCCATGGCCTTTTTAGTTCCTGTGCGTTTCTTTGCTTCACGGACAAGGAATTCAGGTACGTTTTCTGTCTTTATTTTTAATGCTTTTTCTATTATTTCTTTTATTCCCCGAGTGCCAAGGGGTTGTCCCAGAAGGTTGTTTAGCTCTGTTAGTCCGTCGGAAAAAAAGAAAAACCTGCTGCCGCGCTCCACTCTAATAACATGCTCATCATAAACAGGATTTTCCGTGAAACCGATTGGAAAGCCCTTTAGATCCGGCTCATGCAGTTTTCCGCCGGAATCCGCATAGACAAAGCCCGGATGACCTTCAGAGATATACCGGAATGTTTCCCTCTTTAAATTGAAAATGCCGTATAGGATTGTGAAAAACTGGTCACTCTCATCTGTAAACTGGAACCTCTTATTAAGAACAGCAGCAACTTCAGCAGGCGGTGTAACTTTGTAGAGATTTTTCCTATCGTTAAAGGTTTTTAAGAGGTCGGAATAACCTGAAAAAGGGGTAAGAATTCTGGAAAGTGTGACAGATAGCATAGCAGAAGAAAGCCCGGGTATTCTCTTCTGTATTAGTATGGACAAATTCTTACTGCTTAACATAATTTGTAAAGTTATTATAGAAATAATCTTAAATAAAATCAAACACTGTAAAAGAACAGCTATCTTTTTTCTATACGGCCTGCAAAGCTTAATACGCTATTATTTGGGCTATATAATAGAGACGAGCTATTATATCGAGCTTTTTTTATCGATTTTTATCGATTTTAGCTTGATAAAATATATTTTTTTAACTATAATCTTTTACATATATAGACTGTAACAGATATTTCATTTAAGGTATTTTAAAAACCATAGTAATAGATAATGGAGTTGTGTTTCTGTAAGGAGTTGCCATGAACACTGTTCTGTGGATTATTTTCTATCCTTTAATAGCATTTTGCATCGGTATTCTCTATATGGGATACTCCCGTAAATTCAATGCCCGGGTAGAGAGAAGGTATGGGCCGTCATGGATTCAGCCTATCTACGATATTTTTAAACTAATGTCGAAGAGAACAAATATTTCCCATGGGTGGATGCATGATATTTCTATACTCATGCTTTTAGGCGGGACGATTTTAACACTTATGTTTATTCCGGTTCCCGGGTTTTCCTTTTTTTCTCAGTACGGCGATATGCTTGTAATAATGTATATTATTCTAATTCCCTCTCTGGGGATGGCTTTGGGGGTAGGTGAAACTGCAAACCCGAACGGAAGTATCGGTATTTCCCGTGCGCTTATGATGCTTGCAGGTTACGATGTCCCCTTTGCACTTTCCTTTATCGGCATGGGTATGCTTAACCATACAACCTCCATGTTCCGGCTAATACAGATACAGCAGGCTCACGGCATAGCAAGCTGGGGAATTGTCACTAATCCGCTTCTTGGATTAGCGGCTTTAATTGCTCTTCAGGGAATGATGGGTGAAAAGCCTTTTGAGGTGTATATTGCCCCTCATGAAATTGCAACAGGACCTATGACTGAAATGGGCGGAAAATTTTTGGGTATGATGTTTATAACCCATGCAATTACAATTTTTGTTGAGTTGACAATATTTATAAATCTCTTCCTTGGCGGTGCAGTTACTTGGATCGATCTTATTTTAAAGCAGGTAGTTGTATTTACGCTTATTTTGAGCGTTAATATCGTTTTCGGCAGGTTCCGGGTGGATGATGCTATGCGGTTTATGTGGAAGATCCCCGGGTCCCTTGCTGTTTTGGGAATTCTTTTTATTATTTTCTAACTATTATGGGGAGCAGGATATGAAACAAAAAATAACCCAGCGTAGTGCATGGGATAGAATATTGGCAAAATTAAATAAGCGGTCTCTATGGATGCTTCACTATTGTACGGGGTGCGGGGCTATTGAGCTCCCTCCTACTATGACTGCACGGTTCGATATGGAACGTTTTGGAATTGTGCCCATGGTCACTCCGAGACAGGCAGATATTCTTTTAATAACAGGATATCTCTCAATAAAGACTCTAAAGCGGATAATATTAAGCTATGAACAGATGCAGGCTCCCAAGTGGGTTGTAGGTTTCGGTTCATGTACCATAAACGGCGGCATGTACTGGAATTCCTATACAACTATTAAACGTCTCGATATGTATTTGCCTGTAGAGATATACATAGCAGGATGCATGCCGAGACCGGAGGCGATTATTCAGTCTTTTGATACCTTAATTAACAGGATTGATAAGGGCGTGGCAAATTCGTGGAAGGATTACTATACAAATTATGATTTTTACAGGAAAAACCAGGAGAAGGTTTTCGGAGAGATAGAAACTTATAATGATATAAAATCCGATGCAGAAAAATTCGGTATTAAGTAGAGCTTTTAAGGAAGGAATAATATGGAATATCAGGCGGAAAATGCTGTAATAGAGGATATAAAATCTATATTTAAAAATGCTGAGTACAAGATAAAAAGTGAGAGAAGGGTGGAAGTAAAGCTCTCTTCCGATGAGATAATCGATTTTGCCTATAAAATGCAGAAGGACTGGGATTTCCCTCATCTTTCTGCAATAAGCTGTGTGGACTGGATAGATGATAATGAGTTTGAACTTGTGTATCATTTCTGGAGCTATAACAGAAAGGTTATTGTAAGTGCAAAGGTGCGTATCCCGAGAGAAGACGAACCGCATTATACATCAATTTCGCATCTATGGCAGCCTGCAAAGTTCTTTGAGCGCGATATTCATGAAATGTTCGGTATTGTTTTTGACGGAAATGACGATATGGAAAAATTTATTTTAACCGAGTGGAAGGGAGAGCCTCCCATGAGAAAAGATTTTATAACGCGAGAGTATGCATTAAATCATTTTCATTTTAAGGATTATCATCCTGACTGGCTTAAAGAGCTTGAAAATGCAGGAGAACAGAAATGAGTGATGTTAAAGAAGTACGGGAATACGAACTTTTTATAGGCCCAAACCACCCCGGCATAAGCGGCAACTATGCGGTAAATCTCACTTTGGAAGGCGACCGTATTGTAAAGGCCAAAACAGAGGGGGGATTTCTGCACAGGGGCTTTGAAAAA
>QNBI01000059.1 GCA_003641675.1 Spirochaetota bacterium
ACCTGCATGAGCTTAAACATGAACGCGTTGCATATATTTCGGAAGAGAAAAACGAAGCAACGGCATACGAACGCTACTATGGTTTTAAGCAGGCTCAGGAGATGTTTGGATTCATTAAGGATGACAATCTTATAACAGAAAGTTCAGGAAAAATTAATGACGGCTTTCGGGCAATGGAAAGAATATTAGAACAGAATAAGGTTCTGCCTACAGCAGTACTTGCATATAATGACATAATAGCAATAGGAGCCATGGACGCTATAAAGCAGCATGGGCTGTCTATCCCGAAAGATATAAGTGTAATCGGTTTCGATGATGTTCGGCTTGCAAGGGAGGTTGTACCGGCATTAACAACGGTACATGTTCCTAAACATCTCATGGGAATAATCTCTGTACAACGCCTTATTAATGTTATACAGGGTAAAAAGGATATAATTAAAAAAGTTCTTGTACCAACGGAACTAAAAGTAAGAAAATCTACTGCTCTAGCAAAAACCTGAACAGCAGGCCAATTAATCACATATTTATACAATATTTTACATAAATATATTGACAAAAGTTTTGGGTTGGTTATACTCTTGCATCTAAAACAGGAGGCGATAGAGATGAAGAGTATAGAAAAAATTGCTGCGGTTAACGTACCGGAGGTGAAAAAGTGCGCTGTAGCTTACTCGGGAGGGCTTGACAGTAGTTTGGGTATAGAGCTTCTCCGCAGGGTATATAAGGCCGAAGAAATTATACCGATAACAGTTGATATCGGCCAAAGTGAGGAGGAGATAGCTCTTAGCAGAAAAAGGGCTGGGATCCTCGGCATTGAGCCGGTTGTTATAGACAGAAAGGATGAATTTTCAAAAGAATGGCTGAGTAAGGCCATTAAGGCAAATTCCGACTATTTCGGCTATCCTGTTTCCACATCTATGACGCGCCAGTTTATTGCTAAGCTTGTAGCGGAGGAGGCTTTAAAAAGAGAATGCGATGCTGTGCTGGAAGGATCAACCGGAAGGGGAAATGATCAGTACAGAATGCATAATGTGTTTAAGATGTTCGCGCCTGAACAAAAGGTACTTGTGCCTGTAAGAGATTTTGATTTAACGCGTTCGGAAGAACTTGAGCTATGCGAATTCTGGGGGGTTCCGGTGGATGAGGTAATAAGCGGGGGTGATGATAAGACTATGTGGTGCAGGTCCATAGCATCCGGTGCAATTTCCTTAAATCAGGAACTGCCCGATGATATATGGATGTGGGTAATTCCGCCGGAAAAGGCTAAGGATGTACCGGACACTGTTTCCATAAATTTTACAGAGGGACTTCCCGATGCATTAAACGGTGAGAATAAACCTCTGTTTCAATTAATAAACGAGCTTAATATTATTGCAGGAAAAAACGGAATAGGTATAATTGATATATTCGAAGACGGAATAATGGGGCTAAAGAGCAGGGAGATTTACGAGGCGCCTGCTGCAAAGGTTGTTTTAAAAGCGAAGGGTGATCTGGAGGCTTTAACTCTTACCAAGGCCGAGAGGGAATTTAAGAGTATTGCAGATGCAAAGTGGGCATCCCTCGTGTATCACGGAGAGTGGTTTCATCCGCTAAAAGAGGATCTTGATGCCTTTGTGGAACAGAGTGAGAAAGTAGTAAACGGAACTGTTGTGCTGAAACTCTACAAGGGGAATGTTACTATAACCGAGAGGAAAGAAACAACCTTTTCACTCTTTTTCCCTGAGATACGGTCTATTAACTCTCATAGTTTTAATCAGCGGATGGCGGTGGATTCTGCAAAAATACGAGGGCTCGAATTTGAAGTCCTGGCTAAAAGGACTACGAGAAGCTCATAGAGGAGGGGATTAATATGGGAAAATTATGGCATAAGAAAACAGAACTAAATGGGGAAATAGAGAAATTTACAGTCGGAGATGATTATATACTGGACCAACAGATAGTTTCTGCAGACTGTACGGCAAGTATAGCCCACGCAAAGATGCTTTCCAGGATAGGTATTCTAAAGGATAAAGAGTTTAAGGCTCTTAAGAGAGAGCTTGTTAATATCCTTAAGGATAATGAAGATGGACGTTTTGGCATTACTGTTCAGGACGAGGACAGCCATACGGCAATAGAAAACAGACTCACCGAAGTGCTGGGAGAAGAGGGGAAGAAAATACATACCGGGAGATCGCGGAACGATCAGGTTATTGCAGCACTCAGGCTGTTTGCAAGGGATTTCCTTATTTATTTTGAAAAGCGCTGCATGTCCCTTGCA
Source organism: Spirochaetota bacterium (assembly GCA_003641675.1). Lineage (GTDB taxonomy): Bacteria > Spirochaetota > Spirochaetia > SZUA-6 > SZUA-6 > SZUA-6. Next base: position 2,258 of record QNBI01000059.1, read on the forward strand.
GAAACGCTTATAAACTTCGCAGAAAAGAATAAGGGTGTGCCTATGCCGGGAAGAACCCATATGCAGCTTGCCATGCCTTCTTCTGTGGGATTATGGGCGGGGAGTTTTGTGGAGGAAATAATAGACGATACTCAACTAATCGTGCAGGCTTACGACTTAAATAATATGTCTCCTCTCGGTTCGGCGGCAAGTTATGGTGTTCCCCTGGCCTTAGACCGGGAAATGGTTTCTGACCTTCTCGGGTTTAAACGTGTCCAGAACAATGTTCTCTATGTAAATAATTCAAGGGGTAAAATAGAATCTGTTATTCTTAATGCGGCAGAGCAGGTCATGCTTACGTTAAGCAAGATGGCCCAGGATATGATCCTCTTTTCCATGCCGGAATTCGGATACTTTACCATTCCGGAAGAGATCTGTACTGGAAGCAGCATTATGCCTCAAAAAAGAAATCCGGGAATGCTTGAGCTAATACGCGCAAAGACAGCTACGGTTTCATCTCTGAATTTGCAGGTTAAGTCGATACTACGCGGTCTCCCCTCGGGCTACAACCGTGATTTTCAGGAAACAAAAAGAGCCTTTATAGAGGGAATAAGAACAGCTACAATGTCGGTTAAAATTATGGAACTTACAATAAATAGGTTAAAGGTGAATAAAAAAGCTCTGCTTGCCGGATTTAAACCTGAAATTTTTGCAACGGACTACGCAATTCAGCTTGTTAAGGATGGAACACCCTTTCGGGAAGCATACCGGGAAGTCGGTTTAAATCTTGATAAACTTGAAAAAATGGACCCGTACAAAGCCATTACAGAGAAAAATTATTCCGGTGCACCGGGTAACTTAAGGTTAGATTTATCGTCGGAAAGGCTTTTAAGAATGAAAAAGGAGATAGATACAGAAGATTTAAGAATTAAAAACAGGATTAAATCCTTAACTGGTCTTAATATATCGTTTTTTAAAACCATGGGATAAGTTAGTATTTCAAGGCTGCACTTTTTTTCTCTTCTTATAGATGAGTGTAATTTGTGCGAAGATCATTCCGGTAAGCATAAGCACACAACCGAGTATGTTTCTCGGTGAAAGAGACTCTCCGAGAAACACCCAACCCCCCAGTACTGCAAAAACGCCTTCGAGGCTCATAATGATAGCCGCATGAGTAGGCTGCGCCTTTTTCTGGGCGACTACCTGGAGAGTGTAGGCAATGCCGACGGAAAAGATGCCGCCGTAAAATATGGGCATTGCCGCGCTTGTAATGCCGGCAAGGCTTACCGGTTCTGTCGAAAAGGCTGTAATTAAGCTCAAAGTAGAACATACCGCAAACTGTACGGTCGCAAGTTTAACTGCACTCACCTTAGGAGACAGCCATCCGATTACCTGAACATGTGCAGCCCAGAAAAAGGCGCTTAAGAATACAAGAAAATCACCGCGTGCTATTGTAAAATTTTCTCTTACGCTTAAAAAGTAGAGTCCTGTCACGGCGAGTATTGCGCCAAGCCATCGTCCCCATCCCGGCTTCTGACCCCAGAGCAGCCCGCTTAAAGGTACAAGAACTACGTACAATCCTGTGATAAAGCCCGCTTTACCCGCAGTGGTATATATAATCCCTATCTGCTGGAGTGAAGCTCCTACAAACAAAACGGAACCGGCAATAAGGCCGTAGAGTAAAAGTGAGCCGAATCTTTTAGCCTGTTCCGGCTGCTTTGTTTTTGTGGTCCCTTCAATCTTTTCCCCGGAATGTTCTCCCTTTACAAGCCACAGCGGAAGAAGAGATAAGGAGCCAAGGGCAAACCTGACACCGTTAAAAGTAAAGGGGCCCAGGTACCGCATACCAATACGCTGGGCGACAAAGGCAAGCCCCCAGATAGCGGCAGTAAGCACAAGAAGACCGTCGTCTTTTAAAACGGGAAGGAGGCGGTACCTGTTTTGCATTTTATGTCAATCTGCTTAAGCTTACTGCTATTTTTGCGGCCAATTCTGCATTGTTGTAAACGAGTTTAAGGTTGGCGTCCAGACTCTTACCCTCTGTAATATCCTTTATTTTAGCAAGAAGAAAAGGGGTAAGGTCCTTGCCTGTTATTTTCTCTTTTTCCGCTTCCCCTATTGCATCTTTAATTACTCTGTCAATTAAGTCCTTATCCATTGAGTATTCTTCCGGAATAGGATTGGCAATAACCATTCCGCCTTTATAGCCGAGGTTGATCTGTGCAAGTATAACAGCTGCCACATCTTCCGGTGTATCAAGCTTGTAATTTACAAAGATTCCGCTCTGTCTTGTGTAGAAAGCGGGGAATTCGTTAGTTCCGTAGCCTATAACAGGGACCCCCATGGTTTCTAAGTATTCCATGGTTAGTTTAAGGTCTAAAATGGATTTGGCACCGGCGGAGACTACTGCGACGTCTGTTTTTGAAAGCTCCTGAAGGTCTGCGGAAATATCAAATGTTTTTTCCGCACCCCTGTGGACGCCGCCTATGCCTCCTGTTGCAAAGACTTTAATTCCTGCCAGAGAAGCGCATATCATGGTTCCTGCCACTGTTGTGGCCGCGCTTAATTGTCTGGCAACAACAACAGGTATATCCCTCCTTGATGCTTTAAGGATATTCTTTGAAGATGCCATGTATTCTAGCTCATCCTTATTTATACCTATTTTTATTTTCCCCTCTATAAGTGCAATTGTGGCTGGAATAGCCCCGTTTTCTCTTATAATAGACTCGACTTTGCTTGCCATTGCAATGTTTTCCGGATAGGGCATTCCGTGAGAGATTATTGTAGATTCGAGCGCTACAATAGGTTTTTTATTCTCCTTTGCCTCCATGACCTCATCTGCTATATTCAAAAAACTTTCTTTTTTATTCATACAAAACTCCTGTTAAATAGTTTATGGTATCGACTGCATTGTTTTAAGCGCCTCTTTAGCAGAAGCAATACCGGCCTCTACTGCTTTCCATACAGAGGTGCCGGTAATAAGAGCATAGATTAGACCAGCTGCAAAGGCATCGCCTGCCCCGTTTGGGTTCTCCACATTTACAGGCTTAACCGGAAAAGATCTACTCTCTCCGCTTATGCTGTCAAAAAATACGACATCTCTTTTCCCTCTTGTTATAATGATATTTTTCACTCCGGGAAAGCCCCTTATAATGCCTTTTTCCAGATCTTTCTGTTTTTCATCCGAAAGGGCTAAGTATTCAGCCTCATTTGGAGTGCAGTACGTAATACTGTGCTTTACCTCTAATATTTTTATTGCTTTCTGTACAGACACAGGATCGACAAGAACAGGTATTTTGTTCTTGTCGGCTATTCTGCAGATACCGTCCAAACTTTCCGCTGTAAGGTTGGTATCCGCAGCTAAAAAATCACTTTCTGCAATCTCCGGTTCCCATTTTTCTATCACCTTAGCATTAATGGCTTCCATTATCCGCATATCAGAGATTGCTGTTACCATTTCGGAATCTGTATTCAGTATGGAAAGATACGTTCCTGTTTTATAGCTCTTTAAATTTAGTATGCCCGAAGTATCAATTCCATATTTTTTTATTCCTGTAAGAACCATTTTAGAAAAAGCATCGCCGCCTGCTGCGCTGTACATTTTCACTTTTATTGTGCACGCGCTGCTGTTTTTTCCCAGAAGCGAAAGCGTCCGCGCTATATTGCAGGCAACTCCGCCGATATTTATCTCTGTAATTCCAGGGTTGGAGTTATCCATTAGTATAGGGCCTATGGACTTTCCGATAATATCTATATTAATACCGCCGATTACACTTACGGTAATTTCTTTATTCTGTTTCATAATCCTCTAAAGAGTATATGCAGAATAGTTTTGCAAAGGCAACAGGAAATATCCTATTAACACAACATTATTATTCTGATACAGTATACAGAGTGTGTATATTACGCTGCTGCGTGAAGCTTTTACTTTTTAAAAAATGGCTGTATATATAGCCGCTATAAGGTTTAAATATGAAAAATATTGTGGAAGTTGAGAACTTAACAAAGTACTATAAGAAATTCCGCGCTCTTAATTCTGTCAGTTTTAGTGTGGAGGAAGGCGAGATTTTCGGATTTTTAGGGCCGAATGGAGCTGGGAAATCGACAACCGTCAGAATTTTAAACACTCTTTTACTTCCCACTTCGGGCAGGGTTTTTATGGCAGGGCATGATCTTGGGAAAGAACCGTACGAGGTTAAGGCAAGAATTGGTCTTGTCCCTGAGATTTCCAACCCCTATCTTGAACTGTCCTGCTATGAGAATCTTCTTTTTACCGGCAGGCTCTTCGGCATGAAAAACCGCGATATTAGAAGTGAAATAGATAATCTTCTGGATTTCTTTGAACTTGAGTCCAAACGGAACGTTAAAGCGGAATTTCTCTCCAAAGGTTTAAGGAGAAGATTAACCATAGCAATGGGGCTTATAAACCGCCCTAAACTCCTTTTTTTGGATGAACCTGTATCTGGGCTGGATATCCAGAGTGCTCGGCTCATTAAAAGACTAATACGCGAGGCTAACGAGAAGGGAACAACAATTTTTATTACCACGCATCAGCTTAACGTGGCAAATGACCTATGCGACCGAATAGCTATTATACAGGATGGGGAAATTAAAGCGCTGGACTCTCCCGATAGATTAAAAAAGGCTGCAAAGCAGTCTCAGGCTGTTGAGATTCATCTGGATAAGTTGAAAGATGTGGATATTAAGGAGCTTAAGAGTCTAAAAACGGTAGAAAGGGTTGATGTTAATAAAGGTAAGGCTAAATTGTTTACTGAACACCCGGAAATTCTTTATCCTCTGTTAATTTCCTGGGCGGAAAAAAATAATATAAGGATTGAAATAATGAATACCTTAAGCCCTACATTGGAAGATGTTTTTATTGAAATTACAGGAAAGGGTTTTAAAAAAGGTCCGGAAGGACAGAAAAAGAGGCATAAAAAAGTATGAAAGGGAAAAATATCTTGTATTGGCTCCGATCGGTTATGGTTATTGCAGTAAAGGATATAAAAGTTTACTACATGACGCCTTCCATGATAATGTTTGGGTTTTTAATACCTTTTTTTCTATTCTTCTCATTTACAGTGGGAAGACACTTAAGTATTCAGTCATCTATAGTACGGCTTATCTCGATGACGGTTTTTTTTACATCCTCCTCTGCAGGACAGGTTATTCTTCCCATGGAACGTAGAATGAAAACGCTGGACAGAATACTTGCCACTCCTGTTCCACTAAGTGCGCTTATAATCGGAAAATCGTTTGTGGGACTTTTTTTCGGCTTTACCGTTTCAATACTGCCTGTAATATTTGCCCTTCTCTTTTTTAAACTTACGGTTTCGGGGATAGGGCTTCTTCTAATCGGCATATTTCTATCATCATGGGTTTTTTCCATGATGGGAGTTTTTTTCTCATCCTTTCCCGTACAGAAGCCGGGCAGTGTTATGATGCCCAGTACCCTGTTAAGATGGCCTCTGCTTTTTATAAGCGGCATTTTTATACCTCTTACAGCGATGTCTCCTTTGTTAAGAGGTGTTTCCTACATATCGCCGTTAACATATACGGTGGATATCCTTAACCTTTCTGTAACAGGCAGCAGCATACAGAGTTTGTTTATTAACTTCGGAGTACTTATTATATTAAATGTCATATTTTACATATTTGCTGTAAAGCTCTTTATAAGAGGCAAGGTACTGGGGTATTGAAGAAAAAAAGAAAAGATAATGTCGATAAGCATTTTACATATTTTAAAGTCCTCGAGGCATTACAGAAGAGTAAAGGATGTTTCTTCTGTGGTCTTATAAAAAAAGTTTCTTTTAAGTATCTGGATGCATTGCTCTACGAAAAAGTTAACGACGGAGGGGTGCGCAAAGAGCTCCTAAAATCCAATGGATTCTGTCACAGACATGCACATGAGCTTGTGTCCATCGGAGGAGCGCTGGGGATAGGCATAATATACGATGCCCAGATGAGTCATTTCCTTGAATTCATCGATTTAAATAAAAAAAGACTGGCTAAAACGAATAGAAAAGATGCTTTGGCAGTTTCCGGTTCTACAGATAAGAAAGGACTTTCCTATCTTTGGTTCGGAAAAAACAGGTGTCCTGCCTGCAGAGTGGAAAACGAGGCTGTTACGAGGTACTTTAAAATATTTATAGACAGCCTAAAGACAGAAAAGGAAATGAGAGATGCCTTTGAGTCATCCGGAGGAATCTGTGTTCCTCACTTTTTAAAACTGCTCGATTATACAGATAACGTCGATATGCGCGAATACCTTATTGAGCAGGAAGAGGAAAAGATTAAAGACTTAAAAGCTGTGCTTAAAGAGTTTAT
>QNBI01000060.1 GCA_003641675.1 Spirochaetota bacterium
AAAATTACATCCCTTGCAGGAATTAGTCTTCATAAAGCGCATAAAATAGAGAAAGAAAGATTTATTATATAAACATATAAAACATCTATGAATGACAAACGAAAGGAAATAACAATAAAATTAACAGCAGAAGTAAGCTGTGCCGGATGAGCTTCCAAATTACCGCCAAAGTTTTTGGCGGCAGCACTTAAGGAAGTACCGCAGACCAAACACCCCAATCTTATAATAGGTTTCAACCATGCCGACGATGCCGGTGTTTATAAATTAAACGATTATACTGCACTGGTTCAGACGCTGGATTTTTTTCCACCTATTGTAGATAATCCATACGATTTCGGCCAGATAGCTGCAGCCAATGCTCTTTCCGATATTTATGCCATGGGAGGAAAAGCACTTACAGCCCTTAACATTGTATGTTTTCCCGGCAACCTGCCGCCTTCTGTTCTAACCGATATTTTACGAGGAGGGTCGGAAAAAGTAGAAGAAGCCGGTGCTATAATTGTAGGAGGCCACTCTATAAGCGACCGCGAGCTTAAATACGGAATGGCAGTATCGGGAATTATTAATCCTAAAAACATAATAACAAATACAGGCGCGCAGGAAGGAGACCGTGTATATCTCACAAAACCTCTCGGGATAGGCCTAATAACAACTGGAATTAAAAGAGAGGCCGTATCCGAGGAACTTGCGAAAACTGCAGTTGAACTTATGAAAGAGCTAAACAGAAAACCAGCAGAACTAATGGTCAAGTATCATGCAAATGCAGCCACCGATGTTACAGGATACGGTTTACTAGGCCATGCTTTTGAAATTGCAGAAGGTTCCGGGAAAACTATTCGTATTCTTTCACAGAATCTTCCGCTGCTTCCGGATGTCCTTAACCTGGCTAAGGCCGGTATGAACCCGGGAGGTTCACTTGCAAACAGACAGTTTATGGAAAAAAAATATCTTCTTAAAAACAAAATAGATATTTACTTAGAGGATATCCTTTTCGATCCCCAGACCTCTGGGGGATTAATCATCTGTGTTCCGGACCGGTATGCCGATGATTTTGAAAAAGAGCTAAAACAAGATGGTATTTTTGCCCGCTATATAGGACGGGTAGAGGACAGAGATACTTACCCTATAATTGTTGTATAGCAAATAGTATGGGTATTCTGAATATGACCGCAAGCATAACCGTGAAACACTGAGCCTTTATTTTTTCTTTTCTTTCTTCAATTTTCGTTTTTCCTTCGGAGTAAGCTTTGCCTTTTTCTGCTGTTCTTTTTTACCTTTATCTTTCTTTCCTTTATCACCCATATCTGTTCATCCTTTCTTGAAACCTAACTGCACCAAGTAAAGCAGGCTTCTCATTTTAAAACATCAAAAGACTTTCATACCAATTCTATGTTCTCGCTTAAAATCATCTTATCGTAAAAACTCTTTGTGATCGGGTAAAAGGAGAGTATAATTACACCGGCTATAAAAAAAGCTGCAGGAACAGGACCGCATAGTATTTTTATTCCTAAAATGGAACTTTTGCTCTGCTCTGCATTCGGAACATAGCCGAAGAGGCTTAGAACCCAGCCGCTTAAAAAAATTGCAAAAGCCTGACCAAATTTACTTACAAAGGTCCACAATCCGTAAAAGACACCCTCCCGCCGTACTCCGTTTTTTACAACATCGTACTCAACAACATCCGGTACTATCGAGTAGGGCATTACATACTGTGTTGCAAATCCGATACCTGCAAAAAAGAGTATTCCTATTGCGAAATATACACCATACCGCTGCCCGAAGATAAAGAAAACAATAACTGCAGTTGTAAAGATGAGCATTCCTATATTATAGCTTAACTTTTTGCCTATCCGTTTAGAGAGGGCAACCCACACCGGAATAAAGATCAGAGCACTTACCAGAAGGCTTAAAAGTGCAAACTGGAAGAAATTTTCCGCTTTGTATATGTATCTAAAGTAATAGAGCAGAGCTCCCTGAATAACTGTAATCCCCGTTATATGAAAGGTCCACGGCAGAAGAGCAAAGATAAAGGGTTTTAATTTTAGTACTTCGGTATATGATTTTATTATATTCTTATGAACAACAGGTTTTCCGTTATCCTTTCCTTTAACAGTTAAAAAAGTAATAAGTGCAGTCAAGGCCATTATAGCCCCCATTATTGCACCTACCGCAGTCCAGCCCGTATCTTTGTTCTTAAACATTCCGATAATGGGAATCACCAGACCCGCACCAATTAGAGTTCCCACTACTGCAAAGCTCATTCTGTATCCGTTAAGTACTGTTCTTTCATTAAAGTCCGGCGTTAACTCAGGAGTTAAGGCTCCGTAAGGGATATTTACAAGGGTGTACGCCGTGTTTAAAAGGCAGTATACAACCGCCGCCCAAACAAAGAGCCAGCCTTGACTTTTTATTCCGGGATTGGTAAACATTGCTATCATAAAGATAAAGAGAAAGATAAGGCCATATAAAATGTAAGGCCGCCGTCTGCCAAGAGGAGAGCTTGTCTTATCGGAGAGATATCCCACTGCCGGATCTGTAACGGCATCCCATATTTTACCAATCATGAGCGCCGTCCCGGCAAGTCCGGCTGCAAGCCCTACAGTATCGGTTAGAAAAAAGAGGAGATAAAACCCCATCATTGTAAAGAAGAGGTTGCCTCCCAAATCGCATATCCCGAATCCTAACTTTGTTTTTAAACTAAGTCCTTTGCCTTTTTCCCCCATTACCTATCCCCTTTACTGCAAAATATTAAAGCTTAAAAGAGTTTTGCAAGAAGTATAGCAGTAATAACAAAGGCAGACAACACATAAATTGCATAGGTGCTTACATTTCCAGTATAGAGCCTCCGTAGGTAATCACCAGTTGCCTCTGCAAGTGAAACAAGGGAATTCTCTGTCCTTGCTATAATCTTCTTTCTGTAAGGCTCCATAATGTGTTCGAAACCTGCATAGAAGTTATAATTAAAGTTATAAGGGACATTTTTATCCAGGAAATGACCCGCAGCATAGTTGTCGTACTGTATTACGTGTTTTCTCCTGTGTCCGAGCAGATACACAATATATGCAATAACCAGTCCGCCTGCGAAGGTTAATGATACAACAAGCATGTTAAGCTGTCCGGCGGAAGCCTGAATTCCGTGCAGAGAGTACGGCACAACAGCCAGCCCGAAGGACTCTTGAATTTTTGCAATTAACGACATTGCTATTCCGGGGAATACTCCAAAGAGCAGAGTAGCTATTGTAAGTATCCATATTGGAAGCTGCATATCAAAGGGTACTTCCTTTACATTATTGTAGCGTTCGGGAAGCTGGCCCAAGAATATATTGTGTATAAGCTTGTATACAGAAAGTATAGTCCCAAGAGTTCCTATTACAGCTGCTAACGCAAGGAAAGGATAGCCCTGCAAAATAAGAGCCCTGTAAATAAACCACTTGGATACAAACCCGTTCATAGGAGGAATACCTGCAAGACCGATAATCCCTACAAGAAGACCTATAAAAGCTATAGGTTGTTTTTTAATTAAGCCTCCCAGCTTGTTTAGATTAGTGGTTCCTGTTCTGTACTCCACGGCAGCTATACAAAAGAGGATAAGAGTTACATATGTGAGATAATTTAAAATGTGGAAAATACCGCCTGCTATACCAAGAGCACTCCCCGAAACGATTCCCACAAGCATGTAACCGCCCTGTCCTATTCCGTGCCATGTAATGAGTTTTTTTGCATCGTGCTGAAAAAGAGCGGTGTATGTCGGAACTATCATAGTTATAGCTGCAAACACACCGATTACATACCTCAAATTAACAGCGCCTATAATTACAAACTTATCTATAACCGAAACACCTGCAATACCGAAGAGGAACAGAATTATCGCATATATTCCCATTCTCGTTGAAATACCTGCTAAGTAACTTGTAATAGGGGTAAAGGGGTTTGAATACGCATCCGGAACCCATGCATGGAGAGGAAATACGGCAGCTTCAATGGAAAACGAAACTATAAATAGAATTAGCGTTAACAATGTAATACCCATAGGCATTCCTGCAAAACCCTTTGCAATAACATCATACTCAAAACTCCCTATACGCAGGTAAAGAATAGCTATACCTGCTATGAGTATCATGGATGCTGTTATTGCATATATAAAATACTTATATGCAGATTCATAGGCTTTTCCCCCGCCCTGCATCATAAGGAAGAAGGTGCTCCAGCTCATAATTTCCCATGCTATTAAAAATGTAAGAAAATCGTTTGCAAAGATAAGGCCGAACATTCCCGTTGTTTTAATCAGCAGCCATATATAGTACAGGGAGCTGTTCTTCTTCCCTACAATAAAGCGTAAAGAAAAGAGTACCGTTAAAAAGGTAATACCACTTATCATAAGGCTAAAATAGAGGTTAAGGTATGTTACCTTAAAGCTTAAATTTTGACCCATTACAGAAAAGGGCAGTACGTGCTTTAAACCTGTTTTATTAAGCAGAAGAATATTAAAATAAACAACAACACCTGTAACAATAAGTGCTGTAAATTTTTTAATACTTTCAACTTTTACAAATATTAGATCAATAACAATACCTGCAATAGGTAATAGGAACATCATGCTCAAAGACATATTTCCTCCACAATCTCTTTAGAATAACTGCGCCAGGCTCAAGTGTTTAACTATTTCCTGTGCAACAGAGGTATTTACAGTATTAAGGTACGGCAAAAATACAAATCCGGCTATTACCACAAGTCCGAGCAGTATAATGGGCAGTACCGCTCCAAAGGGAGCTCCGCCACTGAAAGAAAGCTCTTCACCTGTACCGGAAAACATTACAATTACTATCTTTAGGAAATAGATACCTTCTATAATGGTACCCAACAACACCGCTGCGATTAGCCATAGATTTAAAACAGACCCTGTAGCCGCTGCAGCCATAATTATCTGGATTTTGCTGAAAAATCCCAAAAAGGGAGGCACGCCTATAAGTGAAAGGGCGCCTACTGCAAATAGAAATGCACTTACAGGCATCTTTTTTGCTATTCCACGGTAATCCTTGTACAGATACGAACCTGTTTTCAATATCATATATCCGCTTGCAAGGAACAGAATCGATTTGGAAGCGGCATGATTAATTATCTGGAACATACCAGCTCTTATACCGGCTTCCGTATTAAGGCTTAAGGCAAAGAGAATTAACCCTATCTGGCCGATACTGGAGTATGCAAGTGCTCGTTTAATATTCTCCTGACGGAAAGCTGCAAACTCTCCGATAAGCAGTGTTGTAACACCTAATACGGCTAAGAATACAAGAATAGATGTCGCATGAAAAACAGAATATGTAAGCTTAACAAGAACTATTAACGCTACCTCAATAACAAACCCTGAAAGAAGGGCGCTTATCGTAGAAGGTGCCGATGCATGAGCATCGGGAAGCCAGCTGTTAAGAGGAAAGAGAGCCCCTTCAACACCGAGACCTGTAATAAGAAGTACAATAATAAGCATTCTGGAAGCAGAGTCTATTCCGCCTATTTTATCCGAAATGTCCGCCATATTAAGGGTTCCCATCTTCATGTATATAAGAGCTATTGCTATAAGAAAGAGAGTGGAACCTATGGAGCCTAAAATGAGATACTTAATAGACGCTTCCAGTCCGTGGCTATCCTGGTTGTATGCTACAAGTATGTACGATGATATACAGACTATTTCGAAGAACACAAAGAGGTTGAATATATCGTTGGTGAGCACCATGCCTGTAGTTCCTGCTAAAAGCAGGAGGAACAGGGCATAGTAACGGTCGAGCCATCCGCCCTTAATATAGGAAATGGAATATATAAGTACGAGAAATCCTATTACAGATATAATAAGTGCAAAAACAACACCTAAGTGACCCGCCAGCAAGTCTATGCCGATAGGCGCCTTATAGCCCGCAATAGTAACATGAATCGGCCCGTTTTTTACTTTAACAAGAAGCTCCGAAGCAACGGCTATATTAAATAAGGCCGCGAGCAGAGCAAGATACTTAGAACCGCCCTTCCAGATTAGAGAAAAGATGGGAATAAAGAATGCAGTTGCCAGAGGAACCACAATTAGTAAGATAGGATTTACCACTTTAGCCCCCTTATCTTAGAAACATCAAGGCTGCCTGTTTTCTGATACAGCCGTACAACAAGTGCCAGCGCAAGGGCAGTAACACCGAAACCTATTACAATGGATGTAAGAACAAGAGCCTGAGGTACAGGGTCTGTCATCTGTGCAGGTGTAAGAGACGCTTTCGAAAAAATTGGAGCCGTATTCCCCTTAATATAACCTGCCGCAACAATAAGGATATTTACACCAGTCTCTGCCATATCAAGGCCGATTATAATCTTAATTAAGTTCTTGTCTGTAAAGACAATAAACAGACCCGTTAATATTAATCCAAAGGATGCTATATAGATTATCCACTCCACAGATACCAAATTTGCTAAAATATTATGCATCTTTCTGCCTCCCATACGGCGAGAAGAACATATTCCCCACAGCCCCTGTTAGTTCGGAACCGACCTTTATACCGATTGCAGCGTAAATAAACGGAATAATTCCAGCACTTAACAGCGTGTTAAACGTCCCTTTAGAGAGAAAGTTAAAGAGAAAAGAATCTGCTGGTTTAAAGAGTCCTACAAGGCCCAATCCTATAAATGTTAGCCCTGCAAGCCCTTCTAAAAAGGATACAAGGCCCTCTCTTAATCTTACTACATCGGAGGTCATTACTATTATGAAATAACCCGTTGCAATTATAACGCCTCCGGGAAATCCTCCTCCCGGAGTTAAATGACCGTGCACAATAATGTACATCCCAAAGAGAATCATAAACGGAAACAATAAATAACTACCTGTCTTTAGAATAAAGCTCTCATCGAAAAGCTTTGCCTGCAGATGTTTTTCACCCTTCATTAACAGTGTTAATCCAAGGGCAGCTAAAAATAACACAGTTACTTCGCCGAGAGTATCGAACCCCCTGTAGAGAACCACCACAGAAGTTACGGTATTAGCAGCACCTACTTCAGCAACCTCATTCTTAAGTACTTCGACTCCTACACTGGCCTTTTCGCCTGTACTCGACGGAAAAACAACAGGCCCTATTATGGTTACAAGGTAAAAACCAAATCCGAATATCAACAGTAAACCGACAATTTTTCTCATAGTTTAATCCTGTTTATCTATTTTTTTTCTTGTTCTGCTTATTGCAATCACAAATATTACAGTTGTAAGTGCAGCACCTATGGAGGCCTCGGTTATTGCCACATCCGGAGCCGCAATAAAGAGGAATAGTATGGATGCTACAAGGCTTACAACGGTAACTACAATCACAGCACTCAAAAGATCCTTAATAAAGATAATTGAAACTGCAGAACCGAGCATTATAAGTACCAGTAACAAAAATAAGTACTGCATCATTTTTCACTCTCCTTAGAAACTGCATCTACAGATACGCTGTTTTCCGACCGGTCTGTCGGCTGGCTCTCCGGCTGTCCGCTGTCTGTCAAAAAATCCTCTTCTGTCTTTATAACCGTACCCCTAAACATCGGAACCTTAAGCTTGTAGCTAGCCCTTGCAATTGTGCTGCTGCTTATGGGGTTTGTAAGAACAACAAATAGGGCAAGGACAATTGCCTTCCAGAGGAATTCCGTATGTATTAAGCCAACACCTATAATAAGTGAAAGAGCACCGAGTGTAGTAGCCTTTGTTCCTGCCTGGATCCTGTTAAAAACATCCGGCATCCTTATAATCCCGAGTGCACCTAAAAAGAGGAATATCGAACCGATTAAAATTAATAGTTGTCCGGCAATTACCACTATATCCCTCCTTCCAGATACCTGGCAACCGTAACCACACCCACAAAACCAAGCACAGCATAAACAATCGCCACATCCATATAGATTACCCGTAATGCAACCAAAGATAAAAGTACAATTACAGCAGTTGTAATTGTTGTAAGCGTATCCGCTGCAAGCAGTCTGTCGGAAACAGTAGGCCCTGCGATTAATCTTATAAAGCCTAAGATTACCGCCGCTCCAATAAAAACTAATGAAATTGTGATTATCATAGGATAATCTCCTTTAAGATCTTTTCGAATTTCCAGCTAACCTTTTCCGTTGCCTCTTGTATATCCTCCGCCTTCACATCTATCCAGTGAATAAAAAGGCTGTCCCCTTTTACATCCATAGTTAATGTTCCGGGGGTTAAAGTTATTGAGTTTGCGAGAACCAGTTTTGCAAGAGGAGTTTCCAATTTTGTCTTCACCTGGACAACACCCGGATTTATAGGTAGAGAAGGGGTTAAAACTCTCCGCGCAACATCAAAGTTGGACTTTATCATTTCCCATAAAAAAACAACGAGATAAACCGGAAACAGCACTATGGATTTCGGGGTAATTTTAACCCCTCTGTACAAACTACTGAAAGAAGCAAAGAGTACTGTCACACCGAATGAAAGGACAAGGCCTGTAATAAGTTCATCCAGCCGGAATGTCCCTGTACCCAGCAG